>DASTVC010000204.1:0-13112 GCA_035759295.1 Longimicrobium sp.
CTGCCTCCTCCGCCAGGACGCGCCGGAGCGTCGCCAGTCCGTACGCCAGGCGCGACTTGACGGTGCCCATCGGCAGGTCGAGCACGGCGGCGGTCTCATCCAGCGACAAATCGTCGATGTAGTGCAGCGCCAGCACGGCGCGGCTGGCGGGGGATACGCGCGCCAGCAGCTCCGGAAGCCGCTGCAGCAGTCCGTCCGGCGGCAACGGTGGATCCGTCTCGGCCGGGAAGTCCGGCGGAAGCTCGTCGTGCATCTGCTCGTGGGTGCGCTGGCCGCGGAGGGCGCGAAAGATCTCACGGCTGGCGATGCGCCGCGCCCACGCCGCAAACGCGCGCGGCTCTCGCAGGGTGGCCAGTCTGCGGTAGACCAGCAGCAGCACGTC
The DNA here is from genome assembly GCA_035759295.1 of Longimicrobium sp. Lineage (GTDB taxonomy): Bacteria > Gemmatimonadota > Gemmatimonadetes > Longimicrobiales > Longimicrobiaceae > Longimicrobium. The sequence continues at coordinate 383 of DASTVC010000204.1, forward strand.
CTGCAGCACGTCGTCCACGGCATCGCCGTCACGCAGCATGAGCATGGCATACGGGCGCAGCAGGCCGTCCGTGTGCGCCAGCAGCGCCTCCAGCGCGGCGCGGTCGCCGGACTGCGCGCGCAGCACCAGCCATACGGTGCCGCGCGCGTGATCGGCTGGAGCGGGCATCAGGCGGCTACGCGGCCGTCCGGCGCTCGTCCAGTAGCTGGATGGCGTGCAGCAGCCGCGCATCGGCCGCCGCGGCGCGCGAGCCCAGGGCCGCCATCCCCAGCCCCAGCGTGCTGTACACCAGAATGCCGATGATCAGGATGAGCAGGTGCGTGTCGTTGTCGAAGTCCATCACCATCAGCGCCGCGGCCAGCAGCAGCAGCTCGATCAGCGCGGCGGCGTAGACGGCCAAGCGGCTCAGCCGGTCGCGGCGGTCGGCGGCGGCCAGCGCGGCGTGCACGGCAGTGGGTCGGTCGGTGGTCATGGGATAAGTCTCCGGTAATTTGTGAACGCTGATTCAGAATCATCCGCCGCGGACGATCATCACCAGCGCGATGATCGCGGCCTCTACGATGGCAAGGGCGATGATCGCCCACTTCTGGATCCGTTTGTCGCGCGTCGTCATCGTCAGAATCGGTGCAGGTTTCGCTGGCGGCGCGTCCATCGTCATGCGCCGCCACACGTCTGGAGGCGATGCGGGCGCCAGGTGTTCGAATCAACCGAAAATCTACAGCGTGGAGGGTGTGACAGTGGGAAAGAAGAAGACGAGCCAGCAAGGCAGCTTTTGAGCATACCAGCAAGCGGCGCCGCGGCTATCCGTCCGAGACGAAGGTGAAGCGCGGAGTGCGCATCGTCCATGGCGACAAGGAGCTGCTCGAGAAGCTGGGCCGCAACGACCTGTGCCCCTGCGGCAGCGCGAAGCGGTTTCAAGAAGTGCTGCATGAAGTCCGGCGCCCACGACGGCTCCAACCGCCACGACTACTTTCAGGGAGTGATTTGCCGGACCTCTCCTGCGGTGTTCCGGAAGGGTGTTATCAAACCGTCCACACAGGCTAACCTGAGGGGAGGCGCCGCGACGCAACCTGTTTGCACGATGACCTTCGGCGCCGACCGAAGGATCTCGCCGGCAGAACCGGGGGCTGGCCTCTACGCCTGGATCTAGGCCTTGCGTGGGGCTGACGAGATCCTTCGGTCGCGCGCAAGCGGTTGTGCCCGTTGTGGTTCCGCGTGGCGCTCCCTCAGGAAGTCAACGCTGCCGCGGCGGCGTCTGCCTTCCCGCCTTTTCGCCGCCGGCCGTGCATCGGGACGAATAAGGTCACAGGGAACAGGGGGCGCGCCCGAAGCTTCTCGTGCCGTTCCCTGTCCCCTGTCCCCTCTCCCCTCGTCCGGGTCCAAACCTTGTATCCCCACGGTGCCGCCCGTAGCATTGGGCACCGCGTCGGGCCCTTCCCGACCGCTCACGCAAACCTCGCCAACCGGCGGTCCGGGGAGTCTGATGGAATTTCTGCAGCAGGCGCTCGACTTTTTTCGGCACATGGACATGCACCTGGCGGACCTGCTTCGCCAGTACGGTCCCTGGACGTACGCCATCCTGTGCCTGGTAATCTTCTGTGAAACCGGGCTGGTCGTCACGCCGTTTCTGCCTGGTGACTCGCTGCTGTTCGCCGCGGGCGCGGTGGTGGCGTCGGCCAACGGGCAGCCGGGCGAGCCGGCGCTGAACATCGTGCTGCTGTGGGTGCTGCTGATGCTGGCCACGCTGGTGGGCGACAACGTGAACTACTACATCGGCCGGCTGGTGGGGGTAAAGGTGTTCAAGGAAGACGCCCGCATCCTCAAGGCCAGCTACCTGCGCCGCACCGAAGCGTTCTACGCAAAGCACGGCGGAAAGACCATCATCCTGGCGCGCTTCATCCCCATCGTGCGGACGTATGCGCCGTTCGTGGCGGGGGCGTCGCGGATGGACTACGCGCGCTTTCTGACCTTCAGCGTGGTGGGCGTGATCATCTGGATCACCCTGTTCCTGTTCGCGGGGTACTTCTTCGGCAACATTCGCGCGGTCCAGGAGAACTTCGAGTACGTGGTGATCGCCATCATCGCCGTCTCGCTGCTTCCCCCGCTGATCGAGTGGATCAAGCACCGCCGCGAAAAGGCGGCGGTAGAGCCCACGCAGGCCTCGTGACCATGCGCCGCATCCCGCTGCTGCTGTTGATGTTGTCCTGCGCGTTCGCTGTCGATGCGGCCGCGCAGAACCCCCGTCCCGCGCGCGACAGCATCCGCATGGCGGAGGTGGAGGCGGAGGAGCCGGACACGGCAGAGGTTTCGATCGATGAGCTGGAGGCGGCGGAGACGGACACCGTTCCCAAGCCCGTCGCGGGACCTTACGCGCGCAGCGGCGGATCGGGCCCGTTCAGCGTGCAGGCGAGCGGTGAGGTGGCGCCGCGCCCGGAGCGCGGCGAGATCGTATGGGTGAACGCCGCCCCGCGCGCCGCCGCTGACAGCTCCCGCCGCGACACGGCGCGCACCGGCTCGCGCGTCTCCGCCAGCCAGCCCGCGCGCCGGGATACGACGGCCGCGACGCGACCGGCAGCGCGCGACACGGCGCGGACCGGCTCGCGCGTCTCCGCCAGCCAGCCCGCCCGCCGGGATACGGCGGCTTCGGCGAGACCGACAGCGCGTGACACGGCGCGCACCGGTTCCCGCGTCACATCCAGCCAGCCCGCGCGGCGCGACACGGCGTCCAGGACACGTCCGCCTGCGTCGCGCGATACGGCGCGGACCGGCCAGCGCGTCTCCAGCAGCTCGGCGACGCGCCGGGATACGTCCGCATCCACCGGCACGCAGCGCCCGGCTACGACGACGGGGCGGCCGGGATCTACCCCCGCGGCCTCGGGACGCGCCAGGACGCACACCGTGGTGGCGGGGGAGACGTTCTACGCCATCGCGCGGCGGTACGGGGTGACGGCGGCGCAGCTGCGCGCGCTGAACCCCGACGTGGACATGGACGCGCTGGAGGTGGGCGATGAGCTGCGCCTTCCCGCCGGCGCGCGCGACAGCCGGGCCGGCGCGCAGCCGCGTCCGCAGGCGCCCACGACCGGAGGCTCCACGCGTCCGCAGGCGGGCTCGGGCGCGCAGACGACGCAGCAGCCCCGGCGCGGCACCCGGTCGCACGTGGTGCAGGCGGGCGAAACGCTGTTCGGAATCGCCCGGAGGTACGGCGTAACGGTGGATGCCATCCGCCGCGCCAACCAGATGGAGACGGACCAGGTGCGCGCCGGGCAGCGCATCGTGATTCCGCCCGCGAGCTGACGGACCACACCAGACGGAGGGGACGATGGCCGAGAACGCTGCCGCGCGCGCCGAGGTGCTGCGCACGCGCGACCTGATCGGATGGGCGGTGGCGGACCCTGCCGGCGCCACCGTTGGAACCGTGTCGGACCTGCTCATCGGCCGCGACGGAAAGGTGCGGTACCTGGCCGTAAAGCGCGGGCTGCTGGGCAGCACCGTGCTCATCCCCGTGGGCGAGCTGGACTGGGGCGACCAGTCCATGCGGCTTACCCGCTGGCTGGATGCCGACGTCCGCCGCCTCCCCGCGTACGATGCGGACGGGCCCATGAGCACGGAGCTGGTGGCGGAGATGGAGCGCGCGCATCCGCGCTTCTACGGCCCGCCGCTGCCTTTCGACGCGCCTGGGGTGGAGGGGCAGTCGCAGGTGGTGCCGCTGAAGGAGGCCCGCGAGTTCCGGCTGCCGAAGGATGCGCCCAATCCAAAGGGCTGGGAGGTGTTCGGCGCCGACAACGAGCGCGTGGGCGTGGTAGAGGGGCTGCTGGTGGACCCGTCGCAGATGCGGGTGCGCTACCTGGACGTCGACATCGCCGAGGACCTGTTCCTGCTCCGCGAAGACCGGCACGTGGTGGTGCCGATGGAGTACGTGGAGCTGCGCGAGCGCGGCAAGGACGTGTGGGTGCAGGGGCTTACGGCGCGAGAGATCGCCATGCTCCCCGCCTACACGGGCGGCGGGCTGGACCCGCTTGTGGAGCAGCGCGTGGAGCACGCCTTTACCCAGCCCCGCGATCCCGACGCGCTGCCGCCCCAGCATCGCGCCTCGCCCCTCCCCTCGCGCGCCAACCTTCCGCGCCACGAAGACGCCACGGTGGACGACGACTCGCGCGTGGACCTGCCGCCGCCAGCCGACTACCGCGACGACCAGGGGGGTTATCCCGAGGCCCCGCCTCCGCGCCGCTCGCAGTACGACGAGGACGATCGCGATCGCGCCCAGTATCGCGACGACGATCTTCCGCCGCCCGTTCCGCCACGGGGATCGTAGGGCGCTTTCAGTGAATACAAGACCCGGCGCCAGCTCTGGCGCCGGGTCTTGTCGCTACAGAGGGCTCAGGGATAGGCGACGGAGCGCACCTCGTCTGCGTGAATGAGCAGATCGTGTTTCACCATCCGGTGCCCCATCGTTACGAGTATCACCTGTACGCCCTCACGCCGGGCGAATTTCATTGCTGGGACAAAGTCGCTGTCGGCGGTGACCAGAATGATTCGATCGACGATGGCCTTGCTTGCAAGCCACGCCACATCCAGGCCGATTTTCATGTCGACGCGTTTCTGCTTCAGATCCGGAGCAAAGTCGTCCGCTTGGAGCGATCTGCCGGTCTTGGCGATTTCTTCCGCAGACCGCTTCTTGATCATCCATCCGTCGAACGAAAGCTCGCCTGCGCGAAACGCTACGTTATTTTTCAGCGACAACTCGCGCGTGAGCGTGGACATCTGCGTGAAAGTAGGTGTCGCGGCAAAGTCGACAGGCTGGCGCGTGAACGGATGAGTTTCCGTTTCGCCGTAGGGATAACAATGATAGCAGTAGATCCGGAACAACTCCTCCTCGGCAGGATTTATACATCGTTCAGCAAAGTCACGGACTTCTGAAGCGTCGGGCAGACGTTTTCCGACAAGGGGGTGCAACTTGTGAAGGACGAAGCCAAGATCGAGGAGCACGGCTGCTTTCTTCATCATCCCTCTCACCGCCCGAGTGAAAAAACGAAGGCCCCTCTCCAGTATATTCTATGGAGAGGGGCCTTTGATTCGGTGCCGGCCTACCGGCGTTCGGATGTAGACGAATTTAGTGTAACTGGACGGGAGTGTCAAGCGTCAATCACGCCGACCGGTGCACCAGGGTGGCGCTGGCCTGGTCGGTGGGCTTGATGATGATCTCGTCGATGTTCACGTGCGGCGGGCGCGTGGCCACCCACAGCACGGTGTCGGCGATGTCGCCGGCGGTGAGCGGCGTCATGCCGCGGTAGACGTTGTCGGCGCGCTCGCGGTCGCCATGGAAACGCACCACGCTGAACTCCGTCTCCACCATCCCCGGATCCACCGTGCTCACGCGCACGCCGGTGCCCAGCAGGTCCATCCGCAGTCCGCGGGTAATGGCGCCCACCGCGTGCTTGGTGGCGCAGTACACGGCGCCGCCGGGGTAGACCTCGTGCCCGGCCACGGAGCCCAGGTTGATGACGTGCCCCCGGCCGCGCTCCACCATTCCCGGCGTGACGGCGCGGGTGACGTAGAGAAGGCCCTTGACGTTCGTATCCACCATCTCGTCCCAGCCGTCCGGATCGCCCACCTGCAGCTTGTCCATCCCGCGGCCCAGGCCGGCGTTGTTCACCAGCACGTCGACCGCCGCCCACTCCGCCGGCAGCCCGCCGACCGCGGCGAACACCGCCTCTCGGTCGCGCACGTCCAGGGCGAGCAGGTGGCTTTCGGTGCCGTGCGCCTGGCGCAGTTCGTCGGCCAGCGCCTGCAGCCGCTCGGTGCGCCGTCCGGTAAGCACCAGCCGCGCGCCCGCCGCCGCGAACGCGCGCGCGCACGCTTCGCCGATGCCGGCCGTGGCGCCGGTGATCAGGACCGTTCCAGAGAATCGCATATCGATCGGCCAGATGTTCAGGATTCGGAAGATGCGGAACCGCGGGCAAGATAGAGCGCCGGAGGCACGGAATCCATCCAGGAACTAGAAAGCGGGGCGAGCCGCCTGGCCCGTCCCGCTTCACCTGTCGGCCGGCGACCGCGTGCCGCAGGTGGTTTACGGCGTGCTGTCGCCAGTCGTGGTACCGCCGGGCGCGGTGACGGACGCCGAATCCACGGGTGCGGCCACGGGCATGGTGTTGGTGTCCATCGGCGCGGCCATCGGCATAGTGTCGATGGGCGCCGCCGCGGGCGCGACGATCGTGGTGGAATCGGTCACCACCACGTTGTCCGCATCGTCGTCGTCGCCGCAGGTGCGCATGAGCAGCAGGGCGAGCAGCGCCAGCGCCAGCAGGCCGATGATCCACGGTAGTGGGCTCTTCCGCTTCCGTTCGATGTTGATGTCCGCCATGTCCGTCCTCCCTTTTTACACGAATGCGCGCAAGCGGCGCGCGGGCGCTGGGCCGGTGCGCTGGCAACTTCCGTGCGAGTCACGGAGCGTTTGTAGATCCAGGCAAGTGGCTGTGTCGTGGCGGTGGGGAAACGCGGGTTGATGGGGTCCGCTGTCACCGAAGGTGATTTCCTGAGGGAGGCGCCGCACTGGATTCGACTGATCCGGAGATGCCCCGAGCGCCGACCGAAGGATCTCGCCGGCAGAATCGGGGGCTGACCTCCACGCGTCGAGGTCAGCCGTGCGCGTGAGCAGACGAGATCCTTCGGTCGCGCGCAAACACTTATGCTGCTTCTGGTTTCGAGTGGGCGCTCCCTCAGGAAGTCAACACTTGGCTCTACGCAAGTCGCATAACTGACTCGCAGTCATTCGCTTTCCATGAGCCAGCGGCGCAGGCGCTCGAGGGCGAGCTGGGCGGTGGTGGCTTTGATCCACTCGCGCTCGCGGGTGCCCAGGTCGTAGCGGCGCGACCAGGTGCCGCCCTCCCACGCGATGCCGATGCATACGGTGCCCACCGGCTTGTCTTCCGTGCCGCCGCCGGGGCCGGCGATCCCCGTGGTGGAGAGCCCGATGTCCGCGCCGGAGACGCGGCGCGCGCCGGCCGCCATCTCCTCCGCCGTCTGCGTGCTGACGGCGCCGTGCTCCGCCAGCGTCTGCTCGGAGACGCCGAGGATGCCGACCTTCGCCTGATTGGAATAGGTCGCGGTGCCGAGCAGGAAGTAGGCGGAGCTCCCCGGCACGTCGGTGATGCGGTCGCCGACGCGCCCGCCGGTGCACGATTCGGCGATGGCGAGGGTAAGGCCGCGCTCGCGGAGCAGCTTGCCGACCGTCTCCTCCAGCCCCTCGTCGCCCACGGCATAGATGGAGGTGCCCAGCCGCTCGCGGACGCGCGCCTCCAGCTCGTCCATCCGCCCCTCCAGGTCGTCGTCCGTGGCGCCGTCGACGGTCACGCGGACGTACATGCGGGGGAACGAGGCGCGGAAGGCCACGCGCGCTTCGTCCGGCCGGATGGCGCCGGCCAGCATCTCGTCCAGCTTGCTCTCCGCCACGCCCACGGTGCTGAAGGTGCGCGAGAGAAAGCGCCGCCCCGTCTGCCGCGCGGCCACCCACGGCACCAGCGTGGCGGCCACCATGTGCCGCGTTTCGCGCGGAACGCCGGGAAAGCAGGCCACGTGGCGCGTCTGCCCATCCACCTCGACGGGGCAGATGCAGCCGGGGGCGGTGCCGTTGGGGTTGGGGATGATCTCGGCGCCCCGGGGAAACATCGCCTGCTTGACGTTGTTGGGCGGCATCTCCATCCCGCGCATGCGGAACCGCTCCACGATCCAGTCCAGCGACGGCTGGTGCAGCACCATCTCGCGCCCGGCGAGCTTCGCCAGGCACGCCATCGTCAGGTCGTCCGACGTCGGCCCCAGCCCGCCGGTGCTGACCACCAGCTCGGCCTCCGCCAGCGCCTGGCGAAAAGCGCGGATGATCTCGTCCTCCTCATCGCGCACGGAAAAGCCGGCGATGGGCTCTACCCCCACCGCCCGCAGCTCGCCGGCGATGAAGCCGGAGTTGGTGTCTGTCGTAAGCCCGCCGACGATCTCGTCGCCGATGGCCAGGAAAGCAGCTTTCATCAGTGCGAAAGTGCGAAAGTGCGAAAGTGCGAGAGTGGCCGGGTTTGGCGCGCGTTCAGGGGGACAGGCCCTCGTTGGGATCGGTCAGCGTGTCCACGCGGACGATCTTGAGGGCGTTCCCACGCAGCTCGCTGTGGGTGCGGATGTAGCCGCCTTTTTCGCCCCGGTCCTGGCTCAGGGTCCGCGTGAGAATCCAGTTGCCGTCCTTCCAGCAATACACCCCGCCCGACCAGACGCCCAGCGCCATTCTCCAGCCGGTCTCCGCGCACGGCGAGCCCGGGAGCCCGCGGACGTTGCCCTCGCCACTCAGCACGGTGTCGGGAACGAACGCGCGCTGGGCGGGAGCGTAGAGGAACACATCGTACATCACCCCGCCGGTGCCGCTGAACGTCCGCATCCGCAGGTCCGTCCATCCATCCCCGTTCAGGTCTTCGCCCTCGACCAGGTCGGCGCCTTGGCGCGCGCGCTCGTCGTTGTCCAGGGCGAGCCGCTGAAGCGACCGGGCAGCATCCGGCGGCGAGTGGACGTCCACCACCATGGGAATCCCCCATTCGCCCCGCACAACCAGCCGCACCTCGGGCCCCGTCGGCCGCAGCACGCAACGGTACTCCACCCCCTGCGCCATCGTGGCCGAATCGTATGGCTCCCAGTGCCGTGGATCACCCATCCGGGGCTGCGGCCGGGCGTCCGTGTAGCGGCAGTCGTTGGGCGGCGGCGTCCACACGCGGCGCGCATCGGCCGTGTCGGTGAGACTGGGGGTCGCCGAGAAAACCGTGTCAGTCCCTGGGATGACGAGCGCCTGATCGACCGCAGGCTCCCGCGCGCCGCTACGGGCACAGGCCGTGGCCAGCAGGGAAAGCGTCACGACGCGGGCGAGGCGCAGGGCAGAGAGGTTCACCAGTCGGCCGTGTTCTCAGGCACGGTGTCCAGGCGGACCACCTGCATTCGTCCGCCGCGGCGCTCGCCCAAGGTGCGGATGACGCGCGCGTTGGCGATGTCCGGGCCGACGGGGAGAAGCTCCTGGCGAAAGGTGCGCGTCTGCACCCACGTTCCGCCCGACCAGCAGTACTCGGCGGTGGAGTAGTCCCACGCGCCCGACTTGGTGCTGGTGCCCACGCACGGCCGTCCCGCGAGCCGGTGCACGTTCGCCCCCGGCAGCGCGGTGTCGGGCACGAACCGGCGCGCGGATGGATCGAACCGGAACACGTCCGACATCTGCCCGGCGCTTCCGTACCAGGTGTTCACGCGCAGGTCCATCCACCCGTCGCCGTTCAGGTCCTCACCCACCAGCAGCTCGTTTCCTTCGTACGCGCTCTGGTCGGTGTCCACGGTGAGCGTCTGCAGGGGGCGAGAGGTGCCAGGCGGCGAGAACACCTGAACGGTCGTGGGGACGCTGGATTCGCCGCGCAGCACCAGCCGCACCTCGGGCCCGCCCGGCCGCAGCCTGCAGCGGAAGGGGATGCCCCGGGCCATCACCATGCTGTCGTACCGCTCGCCGTACCCGGGATCGTTGACCGTCGGCCGCGGCCTGCCATCGGTGAAGCGGCAGTCCTTGGGACTATCCAGCTCTTCTGCTGGAGCCTGGCCCGTATCCGTCCGCGCCGCCACCCTCGTATTGGGAGTGAAGAGCGCCGTGGCCGGGATCGCGGAGTCCGTCGTCGCGATGACGGGTGGTGGCGGAGTACGCTCGTCACCGCCGCAGCCGGACGCCGTCCACAGGGCAGCGGCGATCAGGAGGCGCGAGGGACGCATGGCGGTGCGGAGAAGGGTGTGCGCATCTACGCCGCACGGAAGTGCCGATCCATCCGCCCGCGGGGGAGCGAGTAAACTCGCCGCAACAAGGGCGGAAAGCCCCACAAACTGCGTGGGGCTTCAACCGCAAACGGCGGACGCGCCGGTCGTTGTGAATCATCGCGAACGCTCCGACGCAGTCCGCGCAGGCGGACTTTGTGACCTTCCAGCCGCGATTTCAATCGCCCGGGACGGAGCTTGGCGACGAGGGAAGAGCCGTACGTTCCTACCGTACCCTCGTACCCCGTACCCTCGTACCGTCCGGCTACTTCCCCCGCATCGCCCGCAGCGCGCCCTTGACCGCATCCCTCGGCATGCGCGTGAGGCCGTTGAACTCGCCGCCGCTGGCGATCCACTCGCCGCCGTCGATGGTCACGCACTCGCCGTTGATGAAGGGCGCGCCGTCAGAGACCAGGAACGCGGCCAGGTTCATCAGCTCCTCGTGGTCGCCAAAGCGCTTCATGGGGATGCGCGCCCTTGCCTCGGCCTCCAGCTCGGGCGTGGGCATCAGCGCGTTCCAGGCGCCTTCGGTGGGGAACGGGCCGGGGGCGATGGCGTTGCTGCGGATGCCGTACTCTGCCCACTCCACGGCCAGCGAGCGCGTCATGGCCAGCACGCCGGCCTTGGCGGCGGCGCTGGGGACCACGAAGGCGCTCCCCGTCCATGCGTAGGTGGTGACGATGTTCAGGATGCTGCCGCCCTTTCCCGCCTCGATCATCCGCTTGCCGACGGCCAGGGTGGCGTTGAAGGTGCCGTAGAGCACCGTCTGCACCACGGCGTTGAAGCCGCCGGGCGACAGATCTTCCGTGGCAGCGAGGAAGTTGCCGGCGGCGTTGTTCAGCAGCACGTCGATGCCGCCGAAGTGCTCCGCCACGGCGGCCGCGGTCGCCTCGACCTGCGCGAAGTCGCGGACGTCGCAGGGGTGCGTGAACACGCGCTCGCCGCTGGGGTCGATCTGCTGCGCCGCGCCCGCCAGCCGGTCCGCGCTGCGGCCGGTGATGGCCACCTTTGCGCCGAGCGCGGCGAACTTCTTCGACATCGACAGCCCCAGCCCGGAGCCGCCGCCCGTCACCAGCACCGTCTTGCCCGCCAGCAGGTCGTCGCGGAACACGTGTCCTCCATCCACCGAAATCGTCATCCCAGGGAACCCGGGACTGAGAGTACGCCCGCAGGACCACAGGCGAAAGAGTGCGTGAGTGCGGAAGTGCCTGAGTGCGTCAGTAGAGCATCGACTACCTTCGCACTAACGCACTAACGCACTAACGCACTAACCGCACTAACGCACTAACGCACTAACGCACTAACGCACTCGCCCTTCCGCTGGCGCATTCCGCGGCGTCCGGGGTAACTTGTGCACCGCCAAACGCTTCAGTCCGCCCACGGGAATCCATGCCGTCCATCCTCCGCCCCCTTGCCCTGCTCTGCGCGCTGGCGTTCGCCGCCGCGCCCGTATCCGCGCGCGCCCAGACCCCCCTCGCCGCGCCCGACACCGGGCTGACCGTGACGCTTCTCACCATGGGGCAGGGCGACATGGTGTGGGAGAAGTTCGGCCACAACGCGCTGTGGATTCACAACGCGGCGACGGGGATGGACAGCGTGTACAACTACGGGATGTTCGACTTCAACTCGCCCGGCTACTGGGGGCGGTTCATGAAGGGGAACTGGCTGTACGAGCTGGGCGTGCACGACCTGCGGACGACGCTCTACAACTACGAGTACTTCAACCGCGCCATCTGGGCGCAGCAGCTGAACCTTACGGCGGCGCAGAAGGCGGATCTGTACGCGTTTCTGCAGAACAACGCGCTGCCGCAGAACCGCGAGTACCTGTACGACTACTACCGCGACAACTGCTCCACCCGCGTGCGCGACGCGCTGGACCGCGTGATCGGCGGCCGCATCAAGGCGGCGACCAACGACAGCCTGACGGGGACCACGTACCGCTGGCACAGCGAGCGGCTGATCCGGGACGACAAGCCGTCCTACTTTGGCCTGGCGGCGGGGCTGGGGCCGGGGGCGGACCGCGACATCACGGCGTGGGAGGAGATGTTCCTCCCCTTCAAGGTGCAGGAGCAGGTTCGGAAGATCCGCGTTCCCGACGCCGCTGGCCGCGAGGTGCCGCTGGTGGCGCGTGAGTGGACGCTGCTGGAGGCGCGGGGCCGCGCGCCCGAGGCGCCCAAGCCGCCGGTATGGACGCCGTACTTTCTGATCGCGGGGCTGCTGATCGCCGGGCTGCTGGTGTGGACGGGAAGCCGGGCGCCGCGGTCGGCGCTGGCGCGGCTGGGGTACTCGGCGGTGAGCGCGCTGTGGCTGCTGTTCGCGGGGACGGCGGGGGTGCTGCTGATCCTTCTCTGGATCTTTACCAACCACCACATCGCCTACCGCAACGAAAACCTGCTGCAGCTCTCCCCCCTCGCCGTGCCGCTGGTGCTGCTGGTGCCGTGCCTGGCGTACGGCGCGCGGTGGGCGGCGCGGTGGGCGTGGATGCTGGCGGCGGGGGTGGCGGCGCTGTCGGTGTTCGGCTTCGTGATCCAGATCCTCCCCGGGCTGGACCAGCGCAACTCGCAGATCATCGCGCTGGCGCTGCCGATCAACCTGGCGCTGGCGTGGACGGTGCGGCAGCTGGCGGACCGCACGATGGCGGCGGTGCAGCCGGTGCCCGCGGCGGGGAAGAAGCGGACGCGCGCGGCGGCCTAGGGGCCCTCACCCGGCAGGGGCCCTCACCCGGCTTTTTCCTCGCCTGCCCTCTCCCGCAAACTGCGCGGGAGAGGGGATACACGGCACGGGCGGTGGGGAGTTTTGGTTGATTGGGGACGAGATGGTGGGTGCCCGCGTCTGCGACGCGGGGCCCTCTCCCCCCGCCGGGGCCTTTTGCTCGTGCCTCGCAACGGCCCGGCGACCCCACCCCCAAACTGCGGGGGCG
>DASTVC010000205.1:0-3718 GCA_035759295.1 Longimicrobium sp.
GGACGGCTGATCTACGTGGGCGCGGGGACCTCCGGGCGGCTGGGCGTGCTGGACGCGTCGGAGATGCCGCCCACCTACGGCACCGATCCGCGCATGATCCAGGGGATCATCGCCGGGGGATACGACGCGCTGCTCAAGGCCGCCGAGGGCGCCGAGGACAGCCGCGAGAACGGCGGCGCGGTGATGGACGAGATGGAGGTGGGGCGCGACGACTTCATCTTCGGCATCGCCGCATCGGGCACCACGCCGTACGTGCACGGGGCGCTCACCCGGGCCAAGCAGCGCGGCGCGAAAGCCGGCTTCCTGCTCTGCACGCAGCCGGAGGAGTGGATGCTGCAGGTGTACGACGTCGTCATCGCCCCGCTCGTCGGGCCGGAAGTGGTCACGGGCTCCACGCGGATGAAGGCGGGGACGGCCACCAAGCTGGTGCTCAACATGATCAGCACCGGCGCCATGATCCGCATGGGCAAGGTCTATGGCAACCTGATGGTGGACCTGCGCGCCACCAACCAGAAGCTGGTGGACCGCAGCGAACGCATCCTGATGGAGACGCTGGACCTGGAGCGCGAGGCAGCCCGCTCCCTTCTGCGCCGCAGCGGCGGAAGCGTAAAGACGGCCATGGTGATGCACTGGACGGGGACGGACCGCGAGCACGCCGCCGAAGAGCTGGCCCGCGCCGGCGGCCGCCTGGGCGACCTGGTGAAGATCGACGCGGGATGATTCTCGCCGATCCCCGCACGCTCCCCGCGCGCCCCCCGTCCGAGGTGGAGTGGGAAGACCTGCTCGTCCGGCTGGAGATCATGCCTCGCGCGCTCCGCGTGGCGATCGAGGACGCGCCCGGGGGGCACCCCGGCGTGGCCGAAGTGCTCCGGATGGGCGTGCTGACGGAGATGGCGCTGCAGCAGATGCTGGAGGCCATGGTGGACGGCCGCGAGCTGCCGGCGGAATACGGCTTCGGGGTCGAAGGGATGCCCGGGGACGCGGCCGGGCTGCTGGCGGAATACGCGCGGCTCCGCACCCGCAGCTTCGTGATGGTGCAGCGGCGCGGGCTGAACGTGTGGGACTGGCAGGTGCGCGGCGGACCGTATCCCGGCGCCACGGCGTACCAGCTCTTCCAGGCCGCCGCGCAGACGGACGGCATGCTCCTCGCCGCCATCCGCGGCGCGGGGCGCGAAGGGGCGGCGGGGTGAGGATCGTCGGGCTGATGTCCGGCACCTCGCTGGACGGCGTGGACGCGGCGCTGGTCGATATCGGCGGCCGCGGGACGGCGGACGTGACGGTCCGCGTCATCCACTCCCTCACGCTGCCCTACGGCGAGGCCCGGCGCACGGCCATCCACGACGCCATCGTCGCCGGATCCGCCGAAGCGCTCTGCGGGCTGCACGGCGACCTGGGCGAGTGGCTGGCGGAGGCCGCGCTGGCCGTCTGCGCGGAGGCCCGGGTCGACGTCGGGACGGTGGATGCGGTCGGGTCGCACGGGCAGACGGTGTGGCACCGGCCGCCGGCGGAGGGGAAGCGCGGCGCCACGCTGCAGCTGGGCGACCCGGCGACCATCGCGGAGCGGACGGGGCGGCCGGTGGTCAGCGACTTCCGTACGCGCGACGTTGCGGCCGGGGGGCAGGGGGCGCCGCTGGTGCCCTGGGTGGACCAGCTGCTGTTCGCCGTGCCGGACCGCGCCCGCGCGCTGCAGAACCTGGGCGGCATCGGCAACGTGACGCGCGTGCCGCCAAAGGGGAGCGCCGAGCCGGTGTGGGCGTTCGACACCGGCCCCGCCAACTCGCTGATCGACGCGGCGGTGGAGCTGGCGACGGACGGGCGGCACCGGTACGACAGGGACGGGCGGCTGGCGGCGCGCGGCACGGTGGACGAGGCGCTGCTGGCGGACCTCCTGCGCCACCCGTACTTCGCCGCGGAGCCGCCGAAATCGACCGGACGCGAGGAGTTCGGCCGCCCGTTCGTGGAGCGGCTGGTGCAGGCGATCCGGCCGGAGGGCGACGGGGACTGGATGGACCTGGTGGCCACGCTCACGGAGCTGACGGCGCGCACGGTGGCCGACGCGTACGCGCGCTGGGTGGTGCCGCGCGGCGTGGACGAGGTGGTGCTGAGCGGCGGCGGGGCGCGCAACCCCGTCCTTGCGGGCCGCATTCGAACGTTGTTGCAACCGCTCCCGGTGGTGGACGGCGCCACGCTGGGGGTTGATCCGGACGCGAAGGAGGCGGTGGCGTTCGCCGTGCTGGCGTGGGCGCACCTGCGCGGCATTCCCGCCAACGTCCCCGCCGCCACGGGCGCCGCCGGCCCGCGGGTGCTGGGCTCGCTCACCCCCGGCGCCCGATCCACATCTCCCGAATCCGCATGATGCAGCCGACGCGCATCCACTCCCTGTTCCGCACGGTCCGCGGCGCCCTGGCGCTGGCGGGCCTGTCGGCGCTGGGGGGATGCGCGGCGGTGATGCAGTCGTCGGCGCAGCCGCGCTACGGCAACCGGCCGTTCGTCAACGAGGTGGTGCGCATTCTGAACGTGGACGAGCCGTCGCCCGCGTTCTACCGCGAGCGCGCGCGGCTGGAGGTGATGGGCCCGGAGCTGGACGCCGTGCTCATCGGCCTGGTGGAGGACGAGTCGCGGGACGAGAACGTGCGCGCCAACAGCGTGATCCTGCTGGCGGACCGGCGCGCGGGGGGCTCCATGCACCTGCTGCGGCGCCAGCTGGCCACCAGCCAGAGCGACCTGGTGCGCGCGGCGGCGGTGCGCGGGCTGCAGCGCTTTGCCCCCGACTCCGCCGGCGCGCGCAACGCCCTCCGCGCCGCCGCGGGCGACCCCAGCGCGCTGGTGCGCCTGAACGTGCTGTCGCGGCTGGACGTGGAGGACGCGGCCCTCATCCGCGCGCTGCTGGTGCGCGAGGACGATCCGCGAGTGCGCACCATCGCCCGGCAGCTGCTGGAGCTGCTGGAGGCGCGCGGCGCCCGGCTGGTGCGCGACCCCCGCGGCGACCTGCGCACCTCGGGCCGCGAAGGCGCGCCGCAGATCGTCTTCAACCCCACCTGGCGCGACTCGCTGGGCGGGGTGGAGATCGGCGGCCTGTGGGTGGACATGCCCGGCTCTACCACGCTGGTGCCGCTGGCGCAGGAGGTACAGGTGGTGGGCGAGGTGGTGCCGGCGTTCTTCAACATCGAGCGCTCGCTGGTCGCGTTCGAGGCGGGGGGCGAGATCCGCATCCGCGACCTGCGCAGCGGCGGCACGCGCGTCGTGGGCCCTGGCGCCGCGCCGCGGGTGATCCCCTTCACCGACAACATCGTCTTCGTCCGCCCGCAGCCGGACGGCGTAAAGCCCGTGGGCGACGCGGCCACGGTGACCTACGACGTGGTGCGCGCCTCGCTGGTGGCGGGTGTGCCGGAGGTGATCGGGCGGCTGGAGGCGCGCGTGCGGCCGGACGTACACGCGGGCGCCTCGCCGGTGCGGTGGATGGTGGTGGGCGAGACGCGCAACGGCTTCGTGCTGCGCGGCCCCGGCGTAACGCCGTTCGAGCTCCCCGGGCCGTACGAGACGCCGGCGCCGCAGCGATGAAGGGAATAGGGAATAGGGAATAGGGAATAGCCTGCAACGGCCCCGTCCGCCGGTCCGGCGCCCTCGCGCGGGACCGGCGGTTGCGTAGGGGGGCGGATGCTGGGCGCTTCGGAAGGGGATGGGCTGCGTCCGCGGCGCCCCCTCCGCTCGCTTAGGC
>DASTVC010000206.1:0-5126 GCA_035759295.1 Longimicrobium sp.
GCGCACCGAGCTCCCGCCGATCGAGCGCGTGGATCGCGGCGGGCGGCTGCCGCTCTCTTTCGCGCAGCAGCGGCTCTGGTTCCTGGAGCAGCTCGGCGACCTCGGCAGCACGTACCACATC
Organism: Longimicrobium sp.; assembly: GCA_035759295.1. Lineage (GTDB taxonomy): Bacteria > Gemmatimonadota > Gemmatimonadetes > Longimicrobiales > Longimicrobiaceae > Longimicrobium. The sequence goes on from DASTVC010000206.1 coordinate 122, forward strand.
CCCACAGGCCTGCGGCTGCAGGGGGAGCTGGACCGGGGCGCCCTCGTCCGCACGCTCGACCGTCTCGTGGAACGCCACGAAGCGCTACGCACGACGTTCGTGGAGGTGGAGGGCGAGCCGGTGCAGCGGATCGCGGAGGAGAGCCGCTTCCACCTCCTGGAGCACGACCTGGGCGGGCACGCGGACGCCGAGGCGGAGCTGCGCCGGCTGGTCGCGGAGGAGTCGTCCGCGCCTTTCGACCTGGAGCAGGGGCCGCTGGTCCGCGGCCGCCTGGTCCGGCTGTCGGCGGACGACCACGTGCTGCTCATCACCCTGCACCACATCGTCTCCGACGGGTGGAGCAGGGGAGTGCTGACCCGCGAGCTGGCCGCACTCTACGGTGCGTTCCGCCGCGGCGATCCCGATCCGCTTCCGCCGCTGCCGGTGCAGTACGCGGACTATGCGGCGTGGCAGCGCAAATGGGTAGAGGGAGACGTTCTCCAGGCGCAGACGGAGTACTGGACGACGACCCTCTCCGGCGCGCCCGAGCTACTGGAACTGCCCACCGACCGTCCGCGACCCGCGCGGCAGGACCACGCCGGGGCCACCGTAGGGATCGACCTGGGCGAGGAGCTCACGGCCGGAGTGAAGGCACTGGGCCAGCGGCACGGAACCACGCCGTTCATGACGCTGCTGGCCGCCTGGGCCGCGCTGCTGGCGCGCCTGTCGGGGCAGGACGACGTGGTGGTGGGCACGCCCAGCGCCAACCGCGGGCGCGCGGAGATCGAGGGGCTGATCGGCTTCTTCATCAACACCCTCGCCCTGCGCGTGGACCTTTCCGGCTCCCCCTCCGTGGCGGAACTGCTGGCGCGGGTGAAGGAGCGGGCGCTGGGCGCGCAGCAGAACCAGGACATCCCGTTCGAGCAGGTGGTGGAGCTGGTGCAGCCGGTGCGCAGCATGGCGCACACCCCGCTCTTCCAGGTGATGTTCGGGTGGCAGAACGCGTCGGAGGGGCGGATGGAGCTTCCCGGCCTCCGGCTGGGGGGCGTGGGCCCGGCGTCGTCGCAGGTGACGGCGAAGTTCGATCTGTCGCTCTCACTGTGGGAGGCGGACGGACGCATCGTCGGGGGCGTGGAGTACGCCACCGCGCTGTTCGAGCGGGCCACCATGGAGCGCCATCTGGCGTACCTGCGCCGGGTGCTGGAGGGGATGGTCGCGGACGATCATCAACCCGTCGACGCGCTCCCGCTGTTGCCCGAGGCCGAGCGGCGGCGGGTGCTGGAGGAGTGGAGCGCCACCGGGGCGGCGGACGCGTCCGTGCCGTGCATCCACCAGCTGTTCGAGGCGCAGGTGCGGGCGATGCCCGACGCCGTCGCGCTGGTCCACGCGAATGAAGTGCTGACCTACGCGGAGCTGGACGCGCGCGCCAACCGGCTCGCGCACCACCTGCGGCGGCTGGGGGTGGGGCCCGAGGCGCGGGTGGGGGTTTGCCTGGAGTGGGGCTCCGAGCTGGTGGTCGCGCTCCTGGCGACGCTCAAGGCGGGCGGCGTCTACGTGCCGCTCGATCCGTCGCTTCCCGACGAGCGCCTGGCGTACATGACGCAAGACGCCGGGGCCGTCGCGCTGGTGACCCGCGCGGCGCTGGCCGGCCGCTTCAATGCCGACGTGACGGTGCGGGTGGATGCCGACGCGGAGCGGATCGCCGCCGAGCGCGGCGATGCCCCGGCGTCGGGCGTGGCTCCGGAGGGTCTCGCGTACCTGATCTACACCTCCGGCTCCACCGGCCGCCCCAAGGGCGTGGCGGTGGAACACCGCGCCGCGGCGGCGCACTTCCCCGCGATGGCTGGCACGCTGGGGATCGTCCGCGAGGACCGCGTCCTCCAGTTCGCCTCGTCGGGCTTCGACGTGTCGCTGGAGCAGGTCTTCGTCCCGCTCCTCAGCGGGGCCACGCTGGTGCTGCGGGGGGCGGAGCTGTGGAGCCCGGCGGAGTTCGGCCAGCGGGCCCGCGCCCTGGGCGTCACCGTCGCCAACCTTCCGCCGGCGTACTGGCAGGAGGTGCTGGCCACGGGCGCGCTCCCCGACGTGCGGCTCCTGCTGGTGGGCGGCGACGCCCTTCCCGCGGCGTCCGCCGCAGCGGGCGACGGCACGCGCCTGCTCAACTGCTATGGTCCCACGGAGGCGGTGGTCACCGCGACGACGTTCTCTGTTCCCGACGGCTTCGCGGAGGGCTTCCCGGGATCGACCGCGCCCATCGGGCGGCCCGTTCCCGGGCGCAGCGCCTACGTCCTGGATGCGCGCGGGGCGCCCGTGCCCCCGGGCGTCGCGGGCGAGCTGTTCCTGGGCGGACTCCTGGCGCGCGGCTACCTCGACCGTCCGGGGCTGACGGCGGAGCGCTTTGTCCCCGATCCGTTCGGCGGCGCGGGCGCGCGGCTGTACCGCACCGGCGACCGGGCGCGGTGGCGGGAAAGTGCGGAAGTGAGTCCGGGATCCGCGGACTCCCGCACGGACGCACTGACGCACTCACGCACTGCCGTTCTCGAGTTCCTGGGGCGCGCCGACTTCCAGGTGAAGGTGCGCGGCTTCCGCATCGAGCTCGGGGAGATCGAGGCGCGGCTGCGCGAGCACCCGTCGGTGCGCGAGGCCGTCGTGGCCGCGCGCGAAGTGCGGCCGGGCGACACGCGGCTGGTGGCGTACATCGTGGGCCCCGGCCCCGTCGAGTCCGACGCGCTGCGGGCACACCTGTCGGAGCGTCTGCCGGAGTACATGGTGCCGGCGGCGTTCGTGCGGCTGGAGGCGCTCCCGCTCACGCCGAACGGCAAGGTGGACCGCAGGGCGCTCTCCGCGCCGGAAGGCGACGCGTTCGTGACGCGCGCCTACGAGGCGCCGGTGAGCGAGATGGAAACGGCGCTGGCCGGGATCTGGGCCGAGGTGCTGCGCGTGGAACGGGTGGGCCGCCACGACAACTTCTTCGAGCTGGGCGGGCACTCGCTGCTCGCCGTCCGTGTGATCTCGCGCGTGCGGCAGGTGCTGGGCGCGGAGGTGGCGCTCGGCGACTTGTTCGAGCGCCCGGTGCTGGCGGATCTCGCGCGGGCCATCGAGAGCGCGGCGCGCACCGAGCTGCCGCCGATCGAGCCCGCGGATCGCCAGGCGGATCTCCCGCTCTCCTTCGCACAGCGGCGGCTGTGGTTCATCGACCACCTGGAGGGCGCCGGCGCGGCGTACCACATGTCCACGCGCCTGCGCTTTCAGGGCGAGCTGAACCGGCCCGCGCTGGTCCGCGCGCTGGACCGCCTCGTGGCGCGCCACGAGGCGCTGCGCACCACCTTCGTGGAGACGGACGGCGATCCCGTGCAGCGGATCGCGCCGGCGGAAGCGAGCGTCTTCTCCCTCGGCGAGCACGACCTGCGCGGGCACGCGGACGCGGAGGCGGAGCTGCGCCGGGTGGTGGCGGAGGAGTCGTCCGCGCCCTTCGACCTTGCGCACGGGCCGCTGATCCGTGGGCGGCTGGTGCGGCTGGCGGACGACGATCACCTGCTGCTCATCACCCTGCACCACATCGTCTCCGACGGGTGGAGCATGGGGGTGCTCACCCACGAGGTCGGCGCGCTCTATACCGCCTTTCGCGCCGGCCAGCCCGATCCGCTCCCGCCGCTCCCCGTGCAGTACGCCGACTACGCGGCGTGGCAGCGGCGCTGGGTGGACGGCGACGTGCTGCGGCGGCAGGCGGAGTACTGGAAGGAGACGCTGGCCGGCGCGCCCGAGCTGCTGGAGCTGCCCGCCGACCACGCGCGGCCGGCGCGGCAGGATTTCTCCGGCGGCGCGGTGGGGATCGAGCTGAGCGCGGAACTGACCGCCGCGCTGGGGGCGCTCTCGCGGCGGCACGGCACCACGCTCTTCATGACGGTGCTCGCCGGGTGGGCAGCGGTGCTCTCGCGCCTCTCCGGGCAGGAGGACGTGGTGGTCGGCACCCCCTCGGCCAACCGCGGCCGGCGGGAGATCGAGGGGCTGATCGGCTTCTTCGTCAACACGCTCGCGATGCGCATGGACCTCTCGGGCGCACCGACGGTGGCCCAGATGCTGGCGCGGGTGAAGACGCGGGCGCTGCAGGCACAGCAGAACCAGGACATCCCCTTCGAGCAGGTGGTGGAGCTGGTGCAGCCGGCGCGCAGCCTGGCGCACAGCCCGCTGTTCCAGGTGATGTTCGCCTGGCAGAACGCATCGACGGCGGCCAAGCCGGCGCCGCCGGGGCTGAAGCCGGCTCCCGTGGACGCCGCATCGCCGCACGTCACGGCCAGGTTCGACCTGATGCTCTCGCTGGGCGAGGCCGGCGGACGGATCACGGGCGGGGTGGAGTACGCCACGGCGCTCTTCGAGAAAGCAACGGTGGAGCGCTGGCTCGGCTACCTGCGCCGGGTGCTGGAGGCGATGGCGGCGGACGACGCACTCGGCGTCGACCGTCTGCCCATGCTCCCCGAGGTCGAGCGCCGGCTCGTGGTGCGCGAGTTCAACGACACGCGGCGGGCGTACCCGCGCCAGGCGTGCGTCCACGAGTTGGTGGAAGCGCAGGCCGCGCGCATGCCCGGCGCGGTGGCGGTGGTGTTCGAAGGCGAGCGGGTGACGTACGCGGAGCTGAACGCGCGTGCGAACCAGCTGGCGCACCACCTCCGCGCGCTGGGCGTGGGTCCCGACGTGCGGGTGGGGATCTGCGTGGAGCGCAGCGTGGAGATGGTGGTGGGGCTGTTGGGCATCCTCAAGGCCGGCGGGGCGTACGTGCCGCTGGACTCCAGCTACCCGGTGGACCGGCTGCGCAACATGGTCGAGGACAGCGCTCCGGCCGTCCTGCTGACGCACCCGCCGCAGGCCGCCACCGCCGCCGCGCTGTCGGCGGGGTCCGCCATCCCGGTGCTGGACCTGGCGGACGCGGCGGCGTGGGCCCACCAGCCGGATGCGAATCCCGGCCGGGAGGGCGTCGGGCCGGGGAACCTGGCGCACGTCCTCTTCACCTCCGGCTCCACGGGCCGCCCCA
>DASTVC010000207.1:0-7980 GCA_035759295.1 Longimicrobium sp.
GGCACTTGATCTGCCACATTGGCGGGCGGAGGATGGCACCTCGCTTGCCTTTCCGACCCCGGCAGACGCGGCGGGATGAGAGAGCGCCCGCCGGCCCCAGTCGGGGTTCGGCGGGGTGCGCATTGTACGGGGCTGGTTACCGATTCTGGGGATGATGAGCGAGCACGACGACAACGGTTCCGCGGAGCGCCCGGACGACGCGGCGCAGGCGGTTGAGAACGGTGAGGCCGAGGGCGCGCAGGCGTCCGGGGCGAACGGCACGGCCAACGGCCAGTCGAACGGGCTGGCCGGCGACGGGCCCGCGTTCGCCGAAGCGTCCGCGGGCGGCGGCGCCGGCGACGAGATGTCGGCGCTGCGCGAGCGGCACCTGCGGCTGGCGGCGGACTTCGACAACTACCGCAAGCGGGTGGAACGCGAGCGCGGCGAAAGCTGGGTGCGTGCCCAGGCGCAGCTGCTGGAGCGCCTGCTGGAGCCGCTGGACGACCTGGCGCGGGTGGCGGACTACGACCCCGCGACCACGCCCGCCGGCGCGCTGCACGAGGGGTGCGAGATGGTGGAGAAGAAGTTCCTGCGCGCCATGGAGGCCGCTGGAATGGAAGAGATCGAGGCCGACGGCCGCCCGTTCGACCCCACCATCCACGAGGCGCTGACCACCGTGCCCGCGGAGAGCGAGGACGAGGACAACATGGTGGCGCAGGTCTACCAGAAGGGGTACCGCCTCAAGGGCGTGCTGCTGCGCCCCGCGCGCGTCGTCGTCAAGAAGTACCAGGGCTGATCCCGCGCCCGCCCGTCCCCACCGGCGGGCGGGCGCCGTTCATCCGAGTCAGGTTACGATGGCGACACAGACCAAGGATTTTTACCGCGTGCTGGGCGTGGCCGAGAACGCCAGCGCGGATGAGATCAAGAAGGCGTACCGCAAGCTGGCCAAGCAGTACCACCCGGACGCCAACCCCAACGACGCGGCCGCCGCGGAGCGCTTCAAGGAGCTCTCCGAGGCCAACTCCGTGCTGTCCGACGACGACAAGCGCAAGCAGTACGACCAGATGCGCAAGCTGGGCGCGTTCGGCGGCATGGGCGGCTTTCGCCCCGGCGGCGGGGGACGTCCCGGCGGCATGGGCGGCACGCAGACCTTTACCTTCGATGACCTCGAGGGCGGCGGGCTGGGCGACATCTTCGGCTCCATCTTCGACTTCGGCAAGCGCCGCGGCGGCGCGCGTCCCGAGGGAGGGCCGGAGCGCGGCGAGAACATCGAGTACGCGGTGGAGATCCCCTTCCGAACGGCGGTGCGCGGCGGCAAGGTGACCATCCAGGTGCCGGTGACGGAAGACTGCCCCACCTGCCACGGCTCCGGCGCGGCGCCGGGTGCCACGGTCAGCACCTGCCCCGAGTGCTCGGGGAAGGGGACGGTGACCTTTGGCGCGGGGAGCTTCGGCGTCACGCGGCCGTGCCCCATGTGCGGCGGCAAGGGCAAGGTGCCCAGCGAGCCGTGCCACACCTGCAACGGCAACGGCCAGGTGCGCCGCCAGCGCGCGGTGAACGTCACCGTGCCGGCCGGCGTGGACACCGGCAGCAAGATTCGCCTGGCCGGCCAGGGCGAGCGCGGCGCGGCCGGCGGGCAGCCGGGCGACCTGGTGCTCACCTTCCGGGTGGAGGCGGACTCGTTCTTCTCCCGCGAGGGGCTGGACGTGGAGTGCACCATCCACGTGAACCTGGCCCAGGCCGTGCTGGGATCCAAGGTCAAGGTGCGGACGGTGGATGGGCAGTTCGTTGTGCTCAAGGTGCCCGCGGGAACGCAGCCGGGGCGCCGCTTCCGCATCAAGGGGATGGGGGTGGAGAAGAGCGGCCGGCGCGGCGACCAGTTCGTAAAGGTGCAGGTGGACGTGCCCGCCGAGCTGGACGAGCCCGCCCGCAAGGAGTTCGAGGAGTTCGCCGCCGCCGCCGGAATGCGGCACTGAGGCGGTTCAACGGGAGAATGGTGCGGAGATGAGCCAGACGTTCACGGACGACAACCTGCTTACCTGGGAAGCCTTTGCCTCGGGCGGCCGCTTTGGCCTCTCCGTCCGGCCCAAGGTGATCTTCCACTGCCTGTCGGATCCGTCTGCACGCGCCCGCTTCGTCGAGGTGCAGGGCGACGAGGCCGACGCCGAGGAGATGATCCACGATTCCCAGGTCGCCCGCCTGCGCGAGCTGCTCAAGGAGTCAAAGGAGCTGGAGTAGCCGTCGGCTCATCGACGGTGAAAGGGAGCGGTGCTACGCGGCGCCGCTCCCTTTTTCGTGCATCCATTCCTCTGGTACCGCGTCCGGCTGAGCACTTCGGGCCCATTCTTTTGTCGGATTCGGGATGAAATCTCGACTTTCAGGGGAACAGAAGCACAGGCACTCGCTGGATTTCGTCTACTCCGCAGCCATGTCGGATGTGTGTCGCATCGTCATCCAATGAGTCCGGCGAGCCGGTTGTAGGTATGATGAGAAAAGGTGATATTCCGGACGTGAACCGAAAATAAGCCGAAAGTGGTCGGTGGGCCGCATACGGCGGTTCGGTTCGCCGCTCGCCGCACGCGCGGCGGGTAGACCGCAACCGGGGAGGTATCATGCCTGATCCAGTCTACACCGGAGAGATCCAGGACAAGGGCGGGGCCGTCCACAATCTGCGAGCGTACGGCGCGGTGGGTAACGGCACGAGGGACGACACCCCCGAGATCCGCACCGCCATCGCGGCGGTGCCGGACGGCGGGACCCTGTACATTCCGCGGGGCATCTTCAGGATCACCGAGACCATCGTCATCGATCGGCCCATCAGCCTGCTGGGGAGCGGACCCGGCTCGGCCTTCTGGGTGGACCTGAGCGACACCTCCAAGATCGGCATCGTCATCGGCCGCCTGGTGATCACCAACAGCGTCAACAGCCCGGCGGAAAACCAGAGCTACCGCAACTTCGGGATCTTCGGGGCGCCGGGCTCGTGCACGCACGGGCTGGGGGTCTTTCACATCCACCGGTCGTCGTTCGAGAACGTCCACGTGCGTCCCGGCTCCACGGCGCAGGCGGTGGTGGTGGGCGGGTGCCACTACGGCAACTTCAACTTCGTCATCAGCAACAACTCCGACGACGGCTATCCCTTCAAGGCCACCACGCCGAACCAGGGATCGCGCCCGGGGGCATGGCACGGCGCCGGGGTTCTGGTGGCGGACCTTCGCGTGTTCCCGGACAGCGGGTCCGTCATGCCGACGAACGCCAGCGTGTTCAACTGCATCGTGCAGGGAGGGTACGGAGGCGGGCTGGCGTGCCAGCCGCAGGCCCAGCAGGGCGGCAACAACCAGATCACGGGTACGTACGAGGGGTTTGCGCCCTCGGACACCGACCCGGAGCTGCCCGGGAGCACCGAGCTCGGCGCGGGATACCCGCTGCGCATCGAGGGCTGCGCCGGATTCGAAGTCCATGACGTGCACGTCGAGGCTTCGGTGATGGGAAGCCTGATCAAGGGGTGCACGCGCTTTACGGTGCGTGAATCCGGCTTCTTCACGAACACCGAGACGCACCGGCTGGAGCCGCTGCGCATCGAGAGCAGCACCGACTTCGTGGTCGACCGCGTGTACTCCGAGCGGCTGAACATCGTGCCGGACTGCGTACGCTACGACGTGCGCAGCTTCGTGGGGCGCAAGGACGCGTACTCACACCCCCGCACGCAGGACGCCTTCGTGGTGACCTCGGGGAGCGGCGGTGCCAGCGGAAACGCCATCTGGACGAGTGGGATGGGTCCGTTCACCGGTGAGAACCTGGTGGCCAACGGCGACCTTTCGCGGTGGCCGCTGGGGTTCAACCAGCTGGGCAACGCGCCGGGCCTTACCCGCGGGGAGTCGTATCGCCGCTTCAACCGCTACGGCGTCAGAGTCATCGGCGCGGCGGCGGCCTCGGAGGAGAACCGGGCCACGCTCGCCATCCCGGTTCCGGACGCGCTGCGATACACGGGGCAGCCCGTCACCATCTGGGCCGACATCAAGCGCATCTCGGGCGCGGAGGTCAGCCTGGGCACCTACGAGGCCCCCGCGGGCAGCTTTCTGAACTCCGCGCACGTCGCGAGCACGGAGCTGGAGTGGGTCCGCGTGTCGGCGACCTACTACCCCCAGGCCGGCAAGGACTGGACGATCATCATCCACCCCCTCACCAACGGCGCGTACGAGTACTACCTGGGCGGAGTGGGGGCCCTGGTGGGCGTGGCCGCGCCCATGGGTAGCCAGACGGGGAGCGAGTCGTTCCAGAACGGGATCCAGGTGACGGGAAAGCGCATCGAGTACGCGGCCGCGGCGCCCACCTCCGGGATTTGGCAGCCCGGCGACATCGTCTTCAACACGGCGCCGGCGCCGGGCGGGATGGTGGGATGGGTGTGCACGGCCGCGGGCTCACCCAGCACCTGGAAGACGTTCGGCGCCATCAGTAGCTGACGCATCGTTTCGCGCCAGGCGGCGGTGCAGGCACGAGGTGGATGCAAAACGGGAGCGGTGCCGTGTGGCGCCGCTCCCGTTTCCGTTATCGACCGACCCGATGACGTCCCGAGCGCCACCAGTCGGGGCGGCGCGGCGGCCTCACCGACTTCCACACGAAAAACAGGATCCCCGCGCCCAGCACCATCATGATGGCCGGGTACAGGGGCGCCGGTCCACAATCCCAGCACTTTACGATGTCCACGGTGACCTCGGGGCTGACGTGTCCGGCGAGCCGCTTACAGAAACGGCGCTCCGTGCTTCCTTCTGACACGAAGCTACGAAGCGATCCGCCCGCCTCCAAGCACAACGTCGCCGCTGAACATCACGGCGGACTGGCCGGGGGTCACGGCGCGCTGAGGCTGGTCCAGCGCCAGTCGCACCACGCCGTCTTCCGCCGATTCCACGCGCGCGGGGACGGCGGGGGCGCGGTGGCGCAACTGCACGCGGATGGCGTCGCCCGCCGTCGGCGGAGTCGCCAGCCAGTTCAGCTCGCCGATCGACACCTCGCCGCGCAGCAGGTCGTCCGCCGTGCCCACCACCACCTCGCGCGTGTCGGGGCGCGTACCGATCACGTACAGCGGCAGCGACCGGCCACCGCCCAGGCCGCGGCGCTGGCCCACGGTGTAGCGCGCGTAGCCGTCGTGCTCGCCGATCACCTCGCCGCTCGTCGTCACCAGCGCGCCGGGGGAGAGGGCGGCGTGGTCCGCGCCCAGCCGCTTGCCCAGGAACCCCGCGTAGTCGCCCGTGGGGACGAAGCAGATCTCCATGCTCTCCGGCTTCTCGGCCGTGGACAGGCCCAGCTGGCGCGCCATCTCGCGCACCTCCGGCTTGGTGAGCTCGCCGAGCGGAAACATCAGCTTCGGCAGCATCTCCGGCGGAAGCGCCCACAGGAAGTACGACTGGTCCTTCTTTGGATCCATCCCGCGCAGAAGCACCGCCTCGCCAAGCGCGTCGGTGCCCATGCGCGCGTAGTGGCCCGTGGCGATGAAGTCGCAGCCCAGCATGGTTCCGCGGCGCAGCAGATCGCGGAACTTGGTGTTGCCGTTGCAGCGCACGCAGGGGTTGGGCGTGCGGCCAGCGGCGTATTCGCTCACGAAGTCGTCGATCACGTCGCGCGTGAACTCGCGCTCCACGTCGAACACGTAGTGCGGAATGCCCAGCCGGTCGGCCACCATGCGCGCGTCCATGATCCCGTCCAGGCCGCAGCACGACCGGGTGGGACCGTCCGCCTGCGCGTCGGCCTCCGAGTAGCAGAAGGTCTTCATCGTCACGCCGATGACGTTGTGCCCCTGCTCCACGAGCAGCGCCGCCGCCACCGACGAGTCCACGCCGCCCGACATGGCGACAAGGACGTTCTTCCTTTCCATCTGGTCTTCCTGAACTGCGGTGTTTGGGCGTGTCCCTCCGCTGCGCTCCGGGCCGGGCGGTGCCCCTCCCCCGGCCCCTCCCCGTTCGTTCCTCACGGAGAGGGGAGAATTCGATCGCGCTTCGGACAGTGAGGAGCGGCCCACCATTTCGCCCCACACCCCCTCCGACGCGCCCACGGCCCGTGCCGTGTATCCCCTCTCCCACACAGTTTGTGGGAGAGGGCAGGCGAGGAACGAGCCGGGTGAGGGTTTCTACCGCACCCGCTCGACGACGCTGGGAAACACCTCCAGCACCCGCTCAACGTCCTCCGCGGTGGTGTCGCGGCCGAGCGAGAAGCGCACGGAGGGGCCGGCGAGCTCCGCGGGAAGGCCCATCGCCACCAGCACGTGCGACGGCTCCACCGCGCCGCTGCTGCAGGCGGAGCCGGACGAGGCGGCAATGCCTTCCAGGTCCAGCGCCATCAGCAGCATCTCCGGGTCCGCGCCGGGAACGGAAAGGTTGCTGATGGTCGGCAGGCGCGGCGCGGCGGCGGCGTTGATGCGCAGGCCGGCGATGCGCTCGCACAGCCCTGCCTCCAGCCGGTCCCGAAGCGCGCCGACGCGCGCCATCGTCTCTTCCCGCTCCGCCTCCGCCAGCTCCGCCGCGACGGCAAAGGCGACGGCGGACGCCACGTCCTCCGTCCCCGGGCGCAGGCCGCGCTCCTGCCCGCCGCCGAACAGCAGCGGATCGAGCTTCGTCCCGCGCCGCGCGAACAGAACGCCTGCGCCGCGCGGCCCGCCCAGCTTGTGCGCGCTGAAGGCCAGCGTATCCACCGGCACCCAGTCCATCCGAACCGGCACCTTGCCCAGCGCCTGCACCGCGTCGGAATGGAAGGCGACGCCCGCCTCCGCGCAGATCTCCGCGATGCGATGCACGGGCTGGATCGCCCCTACCTCGTTGCTCGCCCACATCACCGATACCAGCGCCGGCGCTTCGTCCCGCACGATGGTGGCGAGCGCGTCGACATCGACCACGCCGTCCTCATCGACGGGGATGATGCGGAGCCGGCCGTCATCCCCCGAGGCCGCCCTGGATGCCGAGAGCACGGCCTTGTGCTCGATGGCGGAGCAGGCGATGGGGCCCGCGGCCGACCGCGCGCGGCCCAGCACCGCCAGATTGTCCGCCTCCGTGCCGCCGCGGGTAAAGATAACCTCCGCCGGCGCCGCGCCGATCACGGCGGCAAAGCGGGCGCGGGCATCCTCCAGCGCGGCGCGCGCCTCGCGGCCCCAGCGGTGCACGCTGGACGGGTTGCCCCAGCGGCGCGCGAGCACGTCGAGCATGGCCTCGCGCGCCTCGGGGCGCAGCGGCGTGGTGGCCGCGTAGTCCAGGTACACTGGATCGGACATGGTCTGCAGACACGGGTGAACCGGGTTGATAAACGCAAGCGCGGATTAGGTTTCGCTGGCGTGCCCGCCGCGAACGGAACACTTGAGGCGCCACGGGGGCCGCGCTACATTGCGCCGGAGGATCCAATCATCCGCACAGGGTGCCCCATGCGCATGATTCCGCCGCTTCCGGAGAGCCGCCCGGCCACCTTTCGCACCACCGTCCACGGCACGGTCTTCGGAACGCGCGCGACGATCGTCGACCAGGTGGCGCAGGGGGAGGAGCTGATCCTGATCCCCGATCCGCCCATGGAGGACGACCCGATGGTGTGGGTGCACTCGCGCGGCGGCGACCCGCTGGGGCACCTGCCGCCGGAGATCAACCAGTGGCTGGCGCCGTGGCTGCTGCGCGGCGGGTCGGCCCGCGCCACCGCCGTGCGCGTTCACGGCACCGACGTGCCCAGCTGGAAGCGGCTCATCATCGAAGTTCATTGCGCCGCGGCGTAACCCGCATAATATTGCGAGTGAGGGGCCGGTCTCACAGCGTCGCACTGCGCCTCGAGCGCGTAAAACACATTGGGACATGCGGGAAACCGCTAAGCCCGTCTGGCGACAGAGGCCGGTCCCCTCACTGCGGGCGCGGGTGATCCACACGGATCCCCGCGCCCGACCCGTTTGGTGAACGGGTGAACGGGTGACAGTCCCGATCACCAGAGATCCGGGAGCGACGCCACGCTCTCGATCAGGTGCGTGTGGGGCGCCCGCTC
>DASTVC010000208.1:0-3255 GCA_035759295.1 Longimicrobium sp.
CACCCGCTCGCTTAGGCTCGCACCCTCTCCCGCAAGCGGGAGAGGGTATAAACATCGCAAAAACCTGCGGTGCGTCCCCGCAGTTGAAGCCCCGTTCGGCGAGTGTAACGAGCCGAGACGGGGCTTATCGCTTTCCCAGCAGCGGGTTTACCCGCTCATCCTCGCCCGATCATCCCCCGCCCGTCCATCCCCCGCCGCTCATCCATCAAACCGCCACCAGGAACCCCGCCGGCAGCGAGAGCGTGAACGTCGATCCGACGCCCGGCTTGGAGCGCACGGACACGTCGCCGCCCAGGCGGCGGGCGAGCTGGCGGGAGAGGGCCAGGCCCATCCCCGTGCCGCCGTACCTGCGCGTGGCGGAGCCGTCGATCTGGCGGAACTGGTCGAAGATGGCGGGGATGTCCTGCTCCGCGATGCCGATCCCCGTATCCTCCACCTCCCACACCACCGAGTGCCGCGCGTCCCCGCCGGCGCGCGCCTCGGGCGTCCACGGCGAGCCGGCGCTCACGCGGACGCGCACCGTCACCTGGCCTGCCGGGGTGAACTTGTAGGCGTTGGAGACCAGGTTGCGGAGGATGCGCACCACCTGGCTGGGGTCCGTGCGCACCGGCACCGCCGCGTCGGGGGCGATGGTGCGCACCTCCACGCCGGGCGCGGGCTCCGGCGCGCCCGCCATCGCCGCGCGGGCCAGGGCGACGGCGTCGCAGGTCTCGGGGCGCACCTCCAGCCGGCCCAGCTGCAGGTTGGCCAGGCTGAGCAGGTCGTCGATCAGCCCCATCAGCTGCGTGGCCGCCTCTTCCACCTTCACCAGCGCGTGGCGCTGGTCGTCGCTCACGGCCCCCTCGTGGCCTTCGCGCAGCAGGTAGGTAAAGCCCATGATGGCGGTGAGCGGCGTGCGCAGCTCGTGCGACACGTTGGCCAGGAACTCGTTCTTGAGCCGGCGCGCCTCTTCGGCCTCCAGGAACCGCGCCTCGAGCTCCACGTTCTGCTCGCGCAGCTGCACGTTGGCGCGCTGCAGGTCTTCGATCAGGTGCGCCTTCTCGGCCGTGGCGGAAAGCTGGTCGGCCACCAGGCGCAGCAGCGAGCGGTCGGCCTCGTCAAGCCGCTCGGTGCTGGAGAAGTAGAAGGTGAGCGCGCCCTCGGGCTGGTCGCTCAGGACGATGGGGAGGGAGACGGTGGAGGCGAAGCCCAATTCCTGCGCCGCGTCCCACCAGTCGGAGAGCGACGGGTCGGAAAAGACGTCGTAGACCTCCACGAACCGGTTCTCCGCCACGGCGCGCCCCGTGGGGCCCAGGCCGACGCGGACCCGCATCTCCCCGAGAAACGCACGATATTCCACGGGCCAGTTCCAGGCCGCCACCAGGCGCAGAACGTCGTCGCTTTCGCGCAGGTACACGCACCCGAAGGCGGCGCGCACCACGGGCGCAACCCGTTCCAGCGCAAGCCGATACACCTCGTCGGGCGACCGGGCGGTAAGGAAGGCGTGGGCGATCTCGCGGGCCGCCCGAAGCTCGCGGACGGCGCTCTCGTGGGCGGGAATCGGCGTAGCTGCTGGACTTTCGTGCACGTCTACTCTCTTGACGAGTGCGGAGGGTGCACCTACTCTAGGGTGCGAACGGCGCGTAGCCGTTTGGTTTTTGCCTGCACACCACACCCCTTTACGACAGGAGACCCTTCGTGAACAAGTCCGAACTGGTTCAGCAGCTGGCCAGCCGCGCCGATCTTAGCCGCGCCGAAGCCACCAAGGCCGTCGACGCGCTGTTCTCCGTGGAGAACGGGATCATCGCGACGGCGCTGCAGAGCGGTGACAAGGTGCAGATCACGGGGTTTGGCAGCTTCGAGACCAAGAAGCGCGAGGCGCGCAAGGGCCGCAATCCGCGGACCGGCAAGGAGATCAACATCGCCGCGTCCACCAGCGCCGCCTTCCGCATCGGCAAGCGCCTCAAGGACGCTCTGGGCGGCTCCTGAGCCACCCGGCGGCCCGACCGGCCATCCGTTCTTTCACGGGGAGCCACGGTCCTTCACGGGATCGTGGCTCCCCGCCGTTTGCCCGCATCCGCCGCGCACGCGCGCGGCGAAGTTCGTGCAGTCCCGGCGGATGCAGATCCATCCACCCCTGAAGAACCGACGGCACCGCCCTCGCAGCATGCGCAAACGCAAGCCACCGCCGGCCGACCAGGGCGTCTCGCGCGAGGCGTGGGGCAAGGTGCACCCCGTCCTGGACCTGCACGGCCTTACCGGCGACGAGGCGCGCCGCCGCACGGAGCAGTGGCTGCTGGACCGCCAGGCCGAGCGCGTGCGCACGGTAATCGTGGTCACCGGCCGCGGGCTGCACTCGCAGGGCATCCCCGTGATTCGCAACGAGGTGGAGCACCTGCTGCAGCTACTCAAGGGAACGCTGGTGGCGCGATGGGAGATCGCCGGCTTTGGCGGCAGCTTTCAGGTCGAGCTCCGCCGCCCCCCTGAGCCAGACCGCCGCCCTCCGCCCGTTCCGCCCCTGGTGCGCGAAGCGGACCTGTCCCTGCGCCGCCGCGCCGAGGAGGCGCTGTGGGACCTTGGCATCGATCCCACCCCCGCCCTGCTGGAAGCCGAGATCCGCCGCATCCTCAGTGAAGGCGCGTCGGACGACGAGTAGCCTGCCGGGCGGAAGGTTACCGGGCGAGCCGCCGGTGCGCAACAAGGAAGTGCAATGGGCGGAGGATGAAGGAATCGTCCGCGCCCCGGGTGCGTGTCCGCGTCCCCGGAGCACCACGGGTTAAAGCCCGTGGCTAGAAATGCCATAAGCCCCGTCTCCACTCGCTACGCTCGCGGAACGGGGCTTCACCTTCATGGGCGCTTCGCGCAAACACGGCGTACGGCGGGCCGCACGCAGAAGGATGTCATTTCGAGGGAGCGCCGCGCAGATCCTGACCAACTCCCCGCACTCTGGCGCGACCGAGAAATCTACCCGCCCCACCTTGTAGCCTGATTCGCGCCGCAAACCCGCCCCTCGGAGTCCGCGCAGGCGGACTTTGCGCCTTTCCAGCGGCGAATTCATTCGCTCCAGCGGGTGGACTCGCGCCGATCTATGCCGGCTATCATCGCCGAATCGCTCCGCATCTCCATCATCCAACGAATTCGATCCCATAAAAAGGTGTGGAGGCGCATCTCGCGACGCGCCTCCACAATCCCTTCCGCACTAACGCACTAACGCACTAACGCACTAACGCACTTCGTTACTC
The DNA here is from genome assembly GCA_035759295.1 of Longimicrobium sp. GTDB lineage: Bacteria > Gemmatimonadota > Gemmatimonadetes > Longimicrobiales > Longimicrobiaceae > Longimicrobium. The sequence goes on from DASTVC010000208.1 coordinate 3,222, forward strand.
GTCGCGGGGGCGGCGGAAGCCACCGCCGGCGGGA
>DASTVC010000209.1:0-3952 GCA_035759295.1 Longimicrobium sp.
CACCTGCTCGGGATCGTCCCGGGCCGGCCCGCGTGGCCGGCCGGTAGCGGCACCCATCGTCCACGGAGTGCGGGCCCTGCCTGCGCGAGCGGTTGAAGCCCCGTTCGGTGACGCGTCAGCGGCACCGAGACGGGGCTTATGGCCTTTCCAGCCGCGGGCTTCAGCCCGTGGTGCGTGGGGGGTTACGACCTCACACCGGCACGGGCTCGCCCTTCTCGACGGGGCGGCCGGACTGGGCCCAGCCGCCGTAGTCGCCGGCCAGGTGGCGCAGGTCGGTAAAGCCGCGCGAGGCCAGCAGGCCGATGGCCACGCTCGCCCGCCCTCCCCCCTGGCAGTGCACCACCAGCGGACGGTCGCGCGGCAGCTCGTCCAGCCGCTCCATCAGGCGGCCCAGCGGCAGGTTCGCGGCGCCAGCGAGGTGGCCGGCCACGTACTCCGACGAGTTGCGCACGTCCACCACCTCCGCGCCGGCGGCGACCACCGCGTCCAGCTCGTCCGGCTGCACGTCGGGAACCTGGCCGGCGCGGCCCTCGGCGCCGATGGCGGCGTCCAGTGCGGACGCGGGGAACCAGCCGGCGGCGCGGTCCAGGCCGATCATCGCCAGGTCGCGCGCGACGGCGGCCATTCGCGCGTCGTCCGCGCCGTCGGGCGCGACGAGGTAGAAGTCGCGGCCGTACGGAAGCACGGAGCCGGCCCAGGTGGTGAAGCTCTTGCCCAGCGGCACGCTCAGGGTGCCGGGGACGTGGCGGCGCGCGAAGTCGGCGGCGGAGCGCGCGTCCACCACGGGGGCGCCGGCGCGCAGTACGTCCGCCAGCTCCGCGTCCGCGCGGCGCGGGGGGCGCGGCAGGGCGCCCATCACGCGGGGGCCCTCGCGGTTCATCCGCTTCATCTCCGCGAAGTACATCGGCGGCTCCGGCTGGCCGGCCAGCACGTCGGCCACGAACGCCTCCTCATCCGTCTCCGCCAGCCCGCGGTTGAACAGCGTCTCGTACCCCAGCGTGGTGGAGGGCACCGCGCCCAGCGATTTGCCGCACGCGGAGCCGGCGCCGTGGCCGGGCCACAGCTGCACCCAGTCCGGCAGCGCCGCCTTGAAGCGCCGCAGCGAGGCGAACAGCTGCCGCGCGCCCTTCTCCATGGTCCCCGACTGCTGGACGGCGCGCTCCAGCAGGTCGGGCCGCCCCACCGCGCCCACGAACACGAAGTCGCCGGTGAACACACCCATGGGCCGGTCGGCCGCGGCCGTATCCGTCACCACGAAGCACAGGTGCTCCGGGGTGTGCCCGGGGGTGTGCATCACCTCCAGGCGCACGTTGCCCACGCGGATCACGTCGCCGTCGCGCAGCAGCGTGGCGCCGTCCTGCGCCGCGTACGCGTACTGCCACTCCGCGCCGCCCTCGCCGGAAAGGAGCAGCTGCGCGCCCGTGGCCGCCGCCAGCTCGCGCGCGCCGCTGACGAAGTCGGCGTGGATGTGCGTCTCGGTGACGTGCGTTACGCGCAGCCCCTCGCGCTTCGCGGTGTCGATATACTGCGCGACGTCGCGGCTGGGGTCGATGACGATCGATTCGCCGGTGGCGGCGCAGCCCAGCAGGTAGCTGGCCTGGGCGAGCTGGTCGTCGTAGAAGCGCTGCAGGAACATCGGGCGGATCTCGATGCGGGGAGGTGGCGGTCAGCGGACGCTGGCAGGCGCGAACGGTAGCGGGAAGACGGCGTTGAAGCAATCCGCGTCAGCGGAGCGACGCGCCGCCACAGCCAGCGGGCGGATACCGGTGGCTAGATCTGCGTGACGAGGCCGACGCCAAGGAGCCACACGCACGTGAGAGCCAGCCAGCAAAGCCCATAGCGCCGAAGCTGGCTCCATCGGCCGGCGCGGACGCCCGCCGAATCGATTCCTGCGGGGAGCCAGCGGCGACCCAGGACCACGGAGATCGCCGCCACGGCGAGCGCCGTCCCGGAAGCCACCAGCACGGCGAAAACCAGGTAGAGCAGCGTACCGATCAAAACACGCACGTGAGATTCTCCCTGCGCGGTACCCGGCGCACGGCGGAACTCCGCCTGCGAATGGCTCCAATGAATGCCGCGATTATGATATCGCCGGATACGTAACCGCCGCCTCGCTCATCCGCAACAGAGATGGTTGGAGAATCCCCGTCGGTCCGCTATATCTCTGCAGTCGTTCGTCCCGCCGTTCCCCGCCGCTCCGCCTGCTTTCTCATCCCCACCTCACCGAATGTCGGACGTACAGGACCGGATCGCAGGGCTGTCGAAGGCCAAGCGCGCGCTGCTGGATCGGCTGCGCGTGGCCGCCGTGCGCGCGCCGGACGGCGTTCCGCGGCGCGGCGGCGGCCCGGCACCGCTGTCGTGGGAGCAGCGGCGGCTGTGGTTTCTGCACCGCCTGGCGCCGGAGGGCGGCGCGTACACCATTCCCGCCGCGCTGCGGCTGGCGGGCGCGCTGGATGGCGGCGCGCTGCAGGCGGCGGTCCGGCGCGTTGCGGAGCGGCACGAGGCCATGCGGCTCACCTTCCGCGAGGTGGATGGGGAGCCGGTGCAGGAGGCCGGGCCCGCGGACCGCGTCCGCATCGACCGCGAGGACCTGCGGATGCGCCCGGGGGATGTGGACGCGGCGCTGGCGGAGTTCTTCGCGCGCGGCTTCGATCTCCATCGCGAGCCGCCGTTCCGCGCTTTGCTGCTGCGCACCGCGGACGACGAGCACGTGCTGGCGCTGGCCTCGCACCACATCGCCAGCGACGGCGGGTCCACCGCGGTGCTGCTGCGCGAGATCCCGGCGTTCTACGCGGCGGAGGTGGCGGGGCGGGATGCCCATCTTCCCGATCCGCCGCTGCAGTTCCCCGACTTTGCCGCGTGGCAGCGCGGGCAGACCGTGGACGCGGCGGCGCTGGAGTGGTGGCGGGATGCGCTGGCCGGCGCGCCGCAGGTGCTGGAGGTGCCGGCGGATCGCCCCCGCCCCGCGGCGCAGTCGTTCGAGGGGAGCCGCCTGGCGTTCGCGCTCGGCGGCGAGCTGTCGGAAGGGGTGCGCGCGCTGGCGGCAGGCGAGCAGGCCAGCGTGTTCTCGGTGCTCCTCGCCGCGCTCGCCGTCCTCCTGCACCGCGCGACGGGGGAGGACGACCTGCTCATCGGCTCGGCGGTGACCAACCGCAACGCGCCGGGGGCGGACGCGGCGGTCGGCTTTTTCGTCAACACCGTGCCGCTGCGGATGCGGGTGGATGCGGACGCGTCCCCGCGCACGCTCATCTCCCAGGCGCGGCGGCGGGTGGCGGAGGCGCAGGACCACGCGGGCGTCCCCTTCGACCGCATCGTGGACGCGGCGGAGGTGCGGCGCGACCCCGGGCGGCCGCCGCTGGTGCAGGTGATCGTCTCGCTGGATCCGGCGGAGGAGGACGTTCTGGCGATCCCCGGCATCACCGCCACGCGCCTCCCGGTGGACACGGGCGCCGCGCCGTTCGACCTGATGGTGAGCGTGGCGGACGGCCGCGATGGCATCCGCGGCGAGCTGCAGTATCCCACCGCGTTGTACGATGCGGAGACCATCCAGCGGCTGGCGGATCGATTGACGGCGACCCTCGTGGCGTTCGTGGACGCGCCCGCGGCGCCCGTCATCGACCTCCCGTTGGTGGCGGAAGACGAGCGGCGGACGCTGGCGGCGTGGGCGCGCGGCGCGGACGCGCGGGCGGACGGCTGCGTGCACCGCCTGATCGAAGCCCAGGCCCGCGCCACGCCCGACGCGCTGGCGGTGGCGTGGGCGGACCAGGAGGTGTCGTACGCGGCGCTGGAGCGGCGCGCGAACCGCATCGCCCACCACCTGATCGGGCTGGGGATGGGGCCGGAGACGCGGGTCGGTGTGCTATTGGAGCGCACGCCGGCGCTCGTCGCCACGCTGCTGGGGGTGATGAAGGCGGGCGCCGCGTACGTCCCACTGGACCCGCGCAACCCGCCC
>DASTVC010000210.1:0-9460 GCA_035759295.1 Longimicrobium sp.
ACCGCCGCGCAGGAGGCGAAGAATCCGCAGCGCGACCTGCCGATCGGCATCCTGGGGTCGCTGCTCATCTGCACGGTGATCTACGTGCTGGTGGCGACGGTGCTGATCGGCATCGTCCCCTATTCGCGGCTGAACGTGCCCGACCCGCTGGCGGTGGGGATCGACTCGACCGGGCTTACCTGGCTGAGCCCGGTGGTTAAGATCAGCGCGCTGTTCGGCCTGTTTTCGACGATGCTGGTGACGCTGCTGGGGCAGACGCGCATCTTCTTTTCCATGAGCCGCGACGGGCTGCTGCCGGAGGTGTTCGGGCGGGTGCATCCGCGCTGGCGCACGCCGCACCTGAGCACGGCCATCACCGGGGTAATCGTGGCGATCGCGGCGGGGCTGCTGCCCATCAGCATCCTGAGCCAGCTGGTGAGCATGGGGACGCTGCTGGCGTTCGTGCTGGTCTCCATCGGCGTGCTGATTCTGCGCCGCGCGCGGCCAGAGTTGCCCCGCCCGTTCCGCACCCCGTGGACGCCGTGGGTGCCCCTCTTTGCCGCCGCCGTGTGCCTGCTGCAGATGGCGGTGCTCCCCGCGGCCACGTGGATCCGGCTGTTCGTGTGGCTGGGGATCGGCTTTCTGATCTACTTCCTGTACGGCGCCCGCCGCGCGCAGCTGGTGCGCGAGGGCGAGGTGGTGCCGGCGGCGGCGCGCGTGGCGGAGGTGCCGTAGGGGGAGTTTTGCGGATCGTCGACGGGCATCGAACTGCGACCGCGGGGTGCCCCTCCCCCGGCCCCTCCCCGTTCGTTCCTCACGTAGAGGGGAGTTCGTTGCCGCAGGATCTCGGCGTCTTCGAACGGCACCGGACTGGCGCCCGACGGGGCCCCCTCTCCCCCGACCCCTCTCCCCCGGCCCCTCTCCCCCGCTGCGCGGGAGAAAGGGGAGAATTCGATCCCGCTCCGGAAGGTGCATCGCACCTCCCTCCCCCACGCAGTTTGTGGGGGAGGGCCGGGGAGGGGGGCGCCGGCCGCTCGCGACCTGCTCTCTGAAACGGTCCGAACCTTCCCATCACCCCTCCCCCGCAGTTTGGGGGAGGGGTCGCCAGCCGTCGCGAGGAACGAGCGAAAGGCCTGGCGGGGGTGAGGGCCCCCGCGGGTCGCGACGTGGCATGCGGACCGCATCGTTCTCAAAGCGCACGGTCGATCCATGACACCAGGGGATGCGGATGGAGCAGCGGGCGTTCGGGCGGAGCGGGCTTACCGTGCCCACGGTGGGAATGGGAACGTGGGCGACGCTGGACGTGCGCGGCGGGTCCGAAGAGCCCGCCCGGCACGCGGTGGTGCGCGCGGCCGTCGAGGCAGGGACCACGCTCTTCGACACGTCGCCAATGTATGGGGAGTCGGAGCGGGTGCTGGGTGGGGCGCTCGCGGGGGTGCGTGGGGAGGTGCTGGTGGCGGACAAGGTATGGGCGCACTCCGTCCGCGAAGGGCGAGAGCAGATCCGGCGCGCGCTGGATTGGTATGGCGGGAAGGTGGACGTCTACCAGGTGCACAACCTGCTCGCGTGGCGCGACCACCTTCCGGTGCTGGAGGAGCTGCGCGAACGGGGCTCGGTGCGGGTGATCGGCGCCACGCACTACGCGCATTCCGCGTTTCCCGAACTGATGGCGGTGATGCGGACGGGGCGCATCGGGATGATCCAGATCCCCTACAACGCCGCCGACCGCGTGGTGGAGCGCGAGGTGCTGCCGCTGGCGGACGAGCTCGGGCTGGGCGTGCTGGTGATGGAGCCGCTGGGACGCGGGGAGCTGGCCCGCCGCGCTCCCTCGGCGCGCGACCTGGCGCCGCTCGCGGAGTTCGGGGTAGCGACGTGGGCGCAGGCGCTGCTCAAGTGGATTCTGAGTGACCCTCGTGTGCACTGTGTGATTCCTGCCACCCGCCGCCTGGAGCGCGTCGCGGAGAACGCCGCCGCGGGCAACCCGCCCTGGTTCGATCCCGATACGCGCGAGTACGTGGCGCGGCTGGCGGCCCGCTGACGGCGCGCTACGGCACGTCGACGAACCGCAGGCTTTCCAGCAGCTGCTCCAGGTGCGCCTGGCCCAGGCGCGACCAGACGTTGTACAGGCAGTCCTGGCCCTGGATGCGCAGGTACGCCAGCTGGTTGGGGCCGGTGCCGCCCTCCGGGCCGTAGCCCGCGGTGCTGCGGTCGGCCCAGGCGCGCCGGTGCGGCCAGGCGTCGTACGACGGGTCCGACGCGCGGCTCCCCGTGCCCGCCACGCCGAACGCGCTGCGCAGCCCCGGCTGGTCGTACGCCACGCTCCACCCGCCGGCAAAGTAGGCGCCCCGCGGCGTGGCTCCCGCCCCAGCGCCCAGGCTGGCGGGCGCGATGAGCGCGCACGTGGCGCGGTTGTCCGCCTTGCGCCACTCCGCCGTGAACGCGGCCGGGACCTGCCCGGCGGCCAGGTGCGGCCCGGCCCACGGCGCCGCAGGGGCCGCGGGCGGAGCGGGTGGGGCAGGGGGAGCGGGCGGGACGGACGCCGGCGGCTGAGGCGGCGGAGGCACGGGCGGCGGCGCGGACTCCGGCGCAGGCGCGCACGCCGCCGCCAGCAGAAACACGCCCATTCGCGCCATCGATCTGTGCTTCACCATCCGTCCCTCCTCGCGTACCGACTGAATCCAGCACGGCCCGGCGCACTCCGCGCTGTGATCCGTGCGAGAGGCCCGGCGAGCGCAAGCGCCCTGCCAGCGGGCCGATTTCTTCCACTGCCGCGCATACAAACAACCCCTCCCCCGCAGTTTGGGGGAGGGGTTGACCGCCGTCGCGAGGAACGAGCGAAAGGCCGGTCGGGGGTGAGGGCCCCGCTGGATTCAGCGCGAGCCGCGGTAGACGTAGTAGTCGCTGTTGGCGAACAGGGTGTGCGGGCCAAAGCCGATCAGGTCCGTCGCCACGCCGCCGGGATCCATGTGCGCCCAGGTGGCGCCGTCGAAGTGGTCGATGCCGCAGATGTTGGCGACGAACAGGTCGTTTGGCGCGCTCCCCCACACGTTGAAGGTGGGGCATTCGCGCGCGCCGTCCAGCGGGCTCCACGACACGCCGTCGTAGTGCAGCACGCCGTTGCTGTGGGTGGCGTAAACGTCGGTGGACGAGAAGCCCCAGATGGAGATCATGAAGTCGTCCCCGTCCTCCAGCCCGCTGGTCATGGGCGTCCAGCCGGTGCCGTCGTAGTGAAAGATGGCCCCGAAGTCCCCCACCGCGAACACGTCGCTGGGCCCCGATCCCCACACCCCGGCCAGCCCGTCGGCCGGCACGGTGTCGCGCGGCACCCACTCCGCGCCGTCGTAGTGCAGGATCAGCCCGCCGTCGCCCACCGCATACACGTCGGTCGGCCCCGAGCCCCATACGGAGTAGAAGGATTCGCATCCGCATCCCAGGCCGCTGTCCATCTCCTCCCACGCCGTGCCGTTCCAGTGGACGATGGTGCCGAAGTCGCCCACCGCGAACACGTCGCTCGCGCTGGAGCCCCACACGTCCCACAGCTCTTCCGCGTTCAGCGGCTCGTCATCCACCCACACGCCGCCGGTGTAGCGCGCCAGCGCGCCGCCCGATCCCACGGCGAACAGCGCGCTGGCCGACGATCCCCAGATCCCGTTGACGTACGTTTCCTCGTTCGTGTACGACGGGCGGAAGAGGAGCAGGCTTCCCTCGTGCGGAAGCTGGCCCTGCACGAAGACCTGGAAGTGGAAGGCCTCTACTTCCGGATCGGTCTTGAAGCGCCAGGTCTTCGCTTCGGAGACGTCGCTCGTGTACAGCAGGCCCTCGTAGGTAAAGTAGGGCGTGGGCTCGGTGAGGAAGATGTCGCTGCCGTCCTCGTTGTCCACCGCGATCGAGCCGCTGCCCGCCGTGGCGTGGGGCTGAAGGTAGAAGAAGACCGTCAGCCCGGTGGCCGTCTCGTCGTCCGACGCGCCGAACGTCTGCGTCATCAGGTTCTGCACCGTCACATCGATCTGGAAGATGCTGTCGGACGGGTTGTAGCCCGCGCCGGTGGCCTCCAGCCGCACGTACACGTTCTGCCCGCCGATGATCAGGCTGGGGCGCGACGCGGAGCCGTCCGCCGCGTCGGCCGCGGCGCAGGCCACCTGCCGCGACGCGATGCTCGCCGTGCAGCTGAGCTCCGCGCGAAAGGTGCCCGGCGGCGCGGACTGGGGCGTGGGCAGCGTGGCGGTCGGAAGGTCGGAGCACGCGGCCGCGAGCAGCAGAAGCGCGGCGGGTACCGCGGCGAAGGTCCTCATGGGGGGAAGGCCTCGGCGGAGCGGGGAAGCGCCGGGCGGAGAGCGGCCGGCGCGACGGGGGGACCGCCGGATGCGCGGAACGTGCGCGCATCCGGCCGGTCCGGAAGCTAGGCCGTGTGCGCTCCGTGTACAAGAGCGCAGGCGGGACATTCCCCGGAGGCACCGGGGGGCCTTCGTTTTGCAGCGGCCCCCGCCGTCGTTTTTTCCGGAAACCCCGATCCCGGCCGATGCACCCGAAACACGTTCCCGACCCCGCCCCGCCGCCGCCGGCCGGCCCGCTTTCTTCCGCGTACCTGGCGCAGCTGCTGGACGCGGTGGAGCAGGCCGTGATCGCCACCAGCCCGCGGGGCGAGATCGTGTTCTGGAACCGCTGCGCCGAGCGCCTGTACGGCTGGCGCGCGGACGAGGTGCTGGGGCGAGACGTGGTGGAGGTGGTGCCGTCGGAGATGTCGCGCGAGCAGGCCGGCGAGCTCATGGAGCGGCTGCGCGCCGGGGAGCGGTGGGAGGGCGAGTTCGCCGTCCGTCGGCGCGACGGCTCGCGCTTTCACGCCTGGGTGGCCGACGTCCCCGTGCTGGACGACGAGGGGCGGGTGATGGGGATCGTGGGCGTATCCACCGACCTCACCAGCCACGTGGAGACGCAGGACGCGCTGGTGCGCGCCGAGGGCGAGGCGCGCCGCGAGCGCGAGCGGCTGTGGAGCGTGTTCCGCCACTCGCCCGCGGCGCTGGCGCTGGTGCGCGGGCCGCGCCACGTGTTCGAGCTGGCCAACGCCTCGTTCGTGCGGCTGGTGCAGCGCGAGGTGGGGGGGCAGGCGGTGGCGGATGCGTTTCCGGAGCTGGCGGGGCAGGGGATCGCCGCGCTGCTGGAGGACGCGTACCGCACCGGCCGCGCGCAGGTGGGGATCGAGCGCAAGGTTCAGCTGGCGGGGCGCGGCGGCGAGGTGGCGGACCGCATCTTCGACTTCACCTTTCAGCCGCTCCCGGAGCCCGACGGGCGCACCGAGCACATCCTCATCCAGCTTTCCGAGGTCACCGGCCAGGTACACGCCCGCCGCGGCGCCGAATCCGCCCTCCGCGCGGCGGACGAGGCCAACCGCGCCAAGAGCCAGTTCCTGGCCAACATGAGCCACGAGCTGCGCACCCCCATCAACGCCATCACCGGCTACGCCGAGCTGCTGGAGCTGGGGATCGGCGGATCGCTCACGGCGCAGCAGCGGCACCAGGTGGAGCGCATCCGCAGCAGCAGCCAGCACCTGACGACGCTCGTCAACGAGGTGCTGGACCTGGCCAAGGTGGAGTCGGGGCAGATGACGGCCGAGCGCGAGCGCGTTCCCGTCGCCGACGTGCTGGCGGAGGCGCTCACGCTCGTCCAGCCGCAGGCGGCGCGGCGCGGGCTGCGCCTGGCCGACACCACCTCCGACGCGCGCGACGCCGCTTTCGTGGGCGACGGCGACCGGGTGCGCCAGGTGCTGGCCAACCTCCTTTCCAACGCCGTCAAGTTCACCGAGCCGGGCGGCCGCGTGAGCGTGTGCGCCTCGGTGACGGACGAGCCGGACGGCGACGCGCGGCTCCCCGGCGCCGGGCCGTGGGTGCGCATCGACGTGGAAGACACGGGGATGGGGATTCCGCCGGAGCGCCTGTCCACCATCTTCGAGCCGTTCGTGCAGGTGGACGACAGCTTCACGCGGCAGACGGGAGGAACGGGGCTGGGATTGACGATCAGCCGCCGTCTGGCGCGGCTGATGGAGGGCGACCTGACGGTGCGCAGCACGCTGGCCCGCGGCTCGTGCTTCACCCTGTGGCTCCCCGCCGCGCCGGAGACGGAGCCCGGGCACGCCGGCCGCCGCTGGCCCCGTGCCCCGTACGAGCTGCCGGGGCTGGGCGAGGTGGGGCGCGCGCTGACGCGGGTGGCGGAGCCGGTGGCGGAGGAGCTGGGGCGCCGCCTGGCGGAAGATCCCGCGCTCCCCAGCGCGAACCGGACGGACCGCGTGCAGCTGCAGGACCACACCACCACCTTTCTGGTGGAGATCGGCCTGGCAATGGTCACGCTGGACGAGGCCGGCGGCGAGCCCGCCTTGATGCGCGACGGTACCGAGATCCAGCGCGTGATCAGCGAGCGGCATGGCTCCCAGCGCGCGCGCCTGGGTTGGAGCGAGGACGAGCTTCGCCACGAGTTCCAGGTGCTGGCCGACGTGGTTGTGCCGCTGGTGCGCGCCGAGGTGCGGGCGCGCGCCGCCGGGGAGGTGGACGTGGATAGCGCGCTGGGGGTGCTGGAGCGGCTGCTGCAGCAGGCCGAGACGGTGAGCCTGCGCGGGTATCGGAACGCCGTGCAGCGGCAGTAGGTGAACGGGTGAACGGGTGAACGGGTGAACGGGTGAACGGGTGAACGGGTGAACGGGTGAACGGGTGAACGGGTGAACGGGTGAACGGAGGCGGCGGCGCGACCCGTGGGGTGCCCCTCCCCCGGCCCCTCCCCGTTCGTTCCTCACGGAGAGGGGAGAATTCGATTCCTCTTCGACAGGCACCACATCGGCCGAAGCAAACAACCCCTCCCCCGCAGTTTGGGGGAGGGGTCGCCGCGAGCCGCGAGGAACGAGCGGCGAAGTCGGCGGGGGAGAGGGTCTCCTGGCGTAGCCGGGAGCGGACGAGCTACGACCGCCAGTTCGTTGCACCCGCCGAAGCAAACAACCCCTCCCCCGCGGTTTGGGGGAGGGGTCGCCGCGAGCCGCGAGGAACGAGCGGCGAAGTCGGCGGGGGAGAGGGCCTCCTGGCGTAGCCGGGGGCGGACGAGCTACGACCCCCCATCCAGCTCCGCCAGCACGCGTCGCAACGCGGCGGCGACGGAGTCCACGTGGGGCTTCTGCAGCAGGGTGCCGTGGTTGCCGGCCACCTCGTGCACGCCAAAGCCGCCGTCCGCCAGGCGGCCCCAGAAGCGCAGCGCATCCTGCGCGTTGGAAAGGTACGCCGAGCCGCGCGTCTGAAAGTAGGTGATGCGCCCGGCGAAAGGCTTCGCCACGTAATCCACCATGGCGTTGTGGTTGGCCATCCGCACCCGCGTGAGCGCCGCCACCTCCGGCAGCCGCGACTCCGGCAGCAGCCCATCCCCCAGCTTGCGCGCCGCGAACCGCAGCTGCGCCTCGGGGTCCATCCCACGCAGCGCCTCGATGGTCACCGCCGCCGTGCCCCCCCACCCGTACAGGTCCGTCAGGATGCGCCGCAGCACCGCCGCGTGGTCCAGCGGAAAGCGCGCGTCGTCGCGCGATTCCGGGCGGCCGGTGTCCAGCAGCGCCAGCAATTCCACCTCTTCGGCCGCGGCGTGCAGCTGGCGCGCCATTTCGAACGCCGCGATGCCGCCGTACGACCAACCGCCCAGCCGGTACGGCCCCCGCGGCTGCGCGCGCCGCAGCCCCTTCACGTAGTACGCCGCCATCGCCTCCACCCCCTGCAGCGGCGGCAGTCCGTCGTCCAGCCCCTGCGCCTGGAACGCGTACAGCGGCTGGTCCGGCGCCAGCAGCGGCGCCAGCGGGGCGTAGCAGGCCACGTGTCCGCCCCCCGCGTGCACCAGGTACAGCGGCCGCGCCGCCCCCTCCGGCTGCAGCGCGACGACGGGCAGGCGCACGGCGGGGCGGCGGTCCGCCACGGCGCGCGCCATCTGCTCCACCGTGGGCCCCTGCAGCAGCGCCGCCACGGGCACCGTCTCCCCCGTCGCCTCGCGGACGCGCGCGATGAGCCGCAGCGCCACCAGCGAGTTGCCGCCCAGCGCGAAGAAGTCGTCGTGCACGCCCACGCGCTCCACGCCCAGGATCTCCGCCCAGGCCGCCGCGACCGTCTCCTCCACCGGCGTCCGCGGCGCGACGTACGCGTCGTCCGCGTCCGTCGACGGCGGGGCGGGGAGGGCGCGGCGGTCCAGCTTGCCGGCGGACGTCCGGGGTAGCGCATCCACGGGGATGTAGAGCGACGGCACCATCGCCTCCGGCAGCCGTTCGCGGAGCCAGGCGCGCAGCTCGGGGGATGCGGGGGGAGGATGCGCATCTTCCGCCACCACCCAGGCGGCGAGCGCGGCGCGGTTCCCGCCACCGTGGGCATCCACCGCCGCCTCGCGGATGGATGGATGGGTGCGTAGCGCGGCCTCCACCTCGCCGGGCTCGATGCGGACGCCGCGCACCTTTACCTGCACGTCCGCGCGGCCCAGGAATTCGAGAACGCCGTCGCCGCGGACGCGGGCGCGGTCCAGGGTGCGGTACATCCGCGAGCCCGCGGGGCCGAGCGGGTCCGGGGCGAAGCGCTCCGCCGTGAGCGCCGGGCGACCCGCGTATCCGCGCGCCAGCACCGAACCCGCCAGCCACAGCTCCCCCGGCTCGCCGATGCCGCACGGCCGCAGCCGCCGGTCCAGCACGTACGCCCGTCCCCCATCCACCGGCCCGCCGATCCCGAGCCGCTCCGCCCCGTGCGGCACCGGCGCGTACGTCGCGAAGACCGTCGCCTCCGTCGGCCCGTAGATGTTGATGATGCGCAGCCCCGGATGCCGCGCCTGGATCTCGCGCGTCAGGGCGGGGGAGACCGCCTCGCCGCCGATGAGCAGCGTGCGCAGCCCCGGCGGCATGGCGTCGGCGGCGAGGCGCTCCGCGGCGATCGTCGGCACCAGGAACGCGGCGCGGACGGGGCGCGAGGGCGGCGGATTGGCGAGCGGATCGTCCACCAGCACCAGCGCGCCGCCCCAGCTCAGCGGGCCGAAGACGTCCAGCACCGACACGTCGAATCCCACGGTGCTGCACGCCAGCCAGGTCGCGCGCTCCGCGGGGGAAAGGAGTCCGCGTACCGTCTGCATCAGCGCGAACACGCTGCCGTGCGTCACCTCCACCCCCTTGGGCCCACCCGTGGAGCCGGAGGTGAATATCACGTACGCCAGGTTCCGCGGATCGACCGCCACCGCCGGCGCGTCCGTGGGGCCGGGGAGGGCGGGGAGGAGGTCGATCGCGATCTCCGGCACCCCGGCGTCCACCAGCCGCCCCGCGTGCGCGCGGTCGACGAGCACGGCGCGGGCGCCGGACGCGCGCACCATCGCCGCCAGCCGCGCGGGCGGGTTGCGCGGGTCCAGCGGGACGAACGCCGCGCCCGCCTTCATCACCCCCAGCATCGTGGCGACGAGCGCGGGCGTGCGCTCCATCAGCACGCCGACCCGCGTCTCC
>DASTVC010000211.1:0-5038 GCA_035759295.1 Longimicrobium sp.
ACGGCCTGCGTGACGGACGTGCCCAGGTAGTCCTCGGCCGTCTGCTTCATCTTCTGCAGGATCATCGCCGAGATCTCGGGCGGCGTGAAGGTCTTGCCCACGTTGGGCACCTCCACCTGCGCCAGCCCGCCGGCGCCGGCCGTGACCTTGTACGGCACCAGCTTCTCCTCCTGCTTCACCTCGGCCTCCTTGCGGCCCAGGCAGCGCTTGATGGAGAAGATGGTGTTGGCGGGGTTGGTGATGGCCTGGCGGCGCGCCACCTGGCCCACCAGCCGCTCGCCGTCCTTGGTGAACGCGACGACCGACGGCGTGGTGCGCCCGCCCTCCGCGTTGGGGATCACCACCGGGTCGCCGCCTTCCATCACGGCCACTACGGAGTTGGTGGTCCCAAGATCGATCCCGATGACCTTCGCCATGCCGGGTCCCTTTCGTGTTTACGTTGCGATTGAACCGGAAAACAAAGGCGCCCCTGAGGCGTTCTGTTCGCCCGGGCGCCCGAAAGCGCTGCCCCGTGGAAGGGCAACGCCTGTGCCGCGATTTTCGGCTGTTTTCCTGCTGATCCGGCGGATTTCCTGCCGTTGTGGCGCGTACCCGGATGCTCAAGGCGCGGCTGCAGATCCGGCAGATTCAGACGCGTTCGTTTGGCATCAGATCTTCCGCCATCTGCTTCATCATCCACCAATCGTCTTCACTGAACCAGTTACTCTCGTACACGACCGGAATTCCGAACCTGCCCTCCGGGCGTTCCTTGTACCCCCATTGCTCCCGCTGCTCAAATAATTCCGTTCCGCGCAGCAGCATGAGCGGGAATGCCGTGATCCGATCGCATCCGTTCTCCCGCAGGAAGAGGATGCTTTGGGCGAAAGAAGCCGGTGTCTGGCCTGGCAGGCCGTAGATCAGGCTTACCTCATACGAAATTCTCTCGTCGTTCAGCATTCGCATTACGCGCTGCACGGCGTCCCGCGGATTTCGGCGATTAACCGACTTGGCTTCACTCTCCAACGCCGTCTGGAGTCCGAACTCAAGATGCGCGTTCATCTTGCCGGCAAGATCCAGAAAGCGTTCTCCCTCAGGTTTGAGTATGAGTTCGAACCGGGTCTGGAAGGTAACGAGAGGATGGAAATCGCTCCGAGCCATGTGGTCCATAAGCGCCAGGTAGTCCTTCCCCTCGTTGAATACAGGGTCCAGGACATTCACCTTGCCGACTTTGTTCGACGTGAGAAAATCCCACTCCGCCACCGCACGCTCCCGCGGGTGGCGATGCACCTTATTCTTCTTCAGGTCGCGGTGCGCGCAGAATGAACACCGGAAGGGGCAGCCTCGACGCGTTTCCATCCGGACACGTCCCTGTCCTCTAACTATCGGCAAGTCACCCGAGAGGTACGGGGAGGGCAGGTCGTCGAAGGGGACGTCTTCCGCCAATACCACTGGCACAGCCGGGCGGGACATGAGGATCGCCGAACGAAGCGCCGTTTCTGCGTAGCCGCGGACAAAGATGTCTGCCTGCGGATAAAGTAGGGGAAGCCGTTCCTGGGTGGCATACGAAATCTGCGGCCCTCCCAGGACGATCTTGTTTCTGAATCCGGCGTCGCGGAGCTGGCGAATGAATTGTGAAGTCTCGGCTTCGGCCCAGACATAGCAGCCGACAGCCACCGTGTCACAGGCATCGAAACGCTGTTCGAGCACGGCGTGCATCGCCGTCTGCACTGCCGTTTCGGTGTCGCAAGCAAGGAGGTTGATGCTGAGAGTCTCAACCTCGAAGCCGGTCCCGTATTCGGGCGAGTCTTTGAGACTGGCAACCAGAGAGGCGATTGCAAGCGGTATTTCCGGCTCACCCTCGCGGATCAGATCAAACGACACGACCAGTGCCTTGCGCATTTCAGTTCATCCGTAGAGGCCGCAGTGACTTACAGCGTGAACGGACACGACGTACGGATGCTTTCGTCACTGCGTTTCAAGACGGGAACTGCTGGGTGGACTACGGGCGCACAGCAGTCGCCTCGCGATACGCCGCCTGCGCCGGGGAGCGCAACGCAGCCGTAGAAGATCAAGCGGCGGAGCTGGGAGTCGCCGGCGATCGAGGGCGGCGGAAGGGGTCGAGGTTCACGCTGGCGCGGGCCTGCTTCAGCGTCTCGCCGCGCACGACGGCGGCGGTGTGGTCGCCCAGCGAGGTGAGGAGGTCGGCGACGATGCCTTCCGCGCTACGGACGCGATCGCGCAAGCAGCCAGCGGTAGATGCGCTCGTCCTGGTACGCCTGCGTGGCGGTGGCGACGTGGTCCAGGCCCTCGTCCGTGCAGATGCGGTCGCCGAAGGGTTCGGTGCCGGCGCGTTCCAGGTGCAGGGTGTTGGTGAAGCTGGACTGCCGCCTGCGCGTCAACTCGCCGGAGGACAGCCATACCGGCAGGCCGGGGTCGCGCTCGGGCGGGCGAGTGGGCTCCACCGACCAGAGCGCGGCCCACAGGCCGGGCTGCATGATCGCGATATCGAACACGCCGTTGCCGCCGTAGCTGAAGCCGGTGAGGTACGTGCGCCGCGGGTCGCCCCCGTGCTGCGCCTGCACGCGCAGCACGATGTCGCGCACCTCGTCGTCCCAGCCGCGCCACATGTCGCCCTGCTCCGGCAGCTGCGGCGCGATGACGATGAACTCCTCCGCGATCGGCGGATTGCCCGCGCGCAGCGGCCCGTGCAGCGTCATCCCGGCCCGCAGGTCCGTGGGTGCGCCCTCGTTGTATCCGTGCAGAAACACCAGCACGGGCCGCCGATCCGCCGCACCGTCGGCGTCGGGGACGGAAAGCAGGTACCGCAGCGGCGCGGCGTCGATGATTCGCGGCTCAGGCTTCGTCATTCTCCCAATCTACTTCGCTCCCCTCCGTGCCGCTCACGGGGTCACTCCGGCGCCGCGGCGTCCGCGGGGCAGGGGATGCGTTCGGCGGTGATCTCGGCCGTCTGCCGCGGGCGGGGAAAGTCCCAGAAGGTTTCGGCCGTGCCCCGCATCGTCCCCCCGTCTTCCATCGCCAGCTCCAGCGAGACGCCGCTGAACCCGTTGCTCCACACCAGCTCGAGCGCCTCCCGTCCTGGCACTGGACGCCACATTCCGCCCGTCCACCCGGGCCCGGCCGACGCGCCGACACGCTCGGCCACGAACCAGGCCTCGCCCTGCTCCGCGTCGTCTTCCCGGTACTCCTCCGCGACGGCCGCGAGAAAGCGCACCTGCGCCGGCGGCGTGCTGAACGTCGAATCCGCGTCGAGATCCATGACGGGTTGCCACGGGCCGCGGCGAAAGGCGTAGCACGCGCCCGCGATCCCCAGCCGCTCCCCCTGCTCCACGTAGCCCACGGCCCGCGCCGCCGGTGCGCTCCCCGCGCGCGCCGCCTCGCGCAGCCGCGGCAGCTGCGCCGCGCCAAAGCCGGCCAGCGCCCGCGCCGCGGCAGCCCCCACCTCCGGGCGCGGATGGCGGAGCGCGGCAAAGAGGGCGTCGACCACCGGCTGCGTCGCGGGGCGCGGGGCCAGGGCGGCGGCCGCGCCGGAGGCGACCCGCGCGTCCGGGTCGCGCAGGGCGCGCACCAGCAGGGGGGTGGCGCGCGCGTCCAGCCGGGCCAGCGTGCCCACGGCCAGCAGGCGCGTGGTGGAGTCTTCGTGCGCCAGTGCCTCGTCCAGCGCCTGCAGCACCGCGTCGGCCTGCACGGGTGGATCGATCCCGATGCCGCCCAGCGCGGCCACGGCCTCCTGGCGCATCGCCTCGTCGCCGCCGCGCGCGGCCCGCAGCAGCACCGGAACCGCGTCCGCCGCGTCCGGCCCCAGGTCGCCCAGCGCCGAGGCGGCGCGCTGGCGCACCTCCGCGGCGGCATCGCCCATGGCGGCGATCAGGGCGGGTACGGCGGGTGCTCCGGCGCGCCCCAGCGAGCCCAGGGTCAGCGCCGCCGCCTCGCGCACGCCGGGGTCGGGGTCGTTCGCCAGGATGCCGATGAGGGCGCGCACCTCCGCCGGCCGGATGTAGCGGGGCATGGAGAGCGCCGACACCGCGGCGGCGCGCACCTCGCCGCTGGGATCGGCCAGCGTCGCCAGGACGAGCGCTTCCGTCTCCGGGTCCCCGACGGTGTCGCCGGGCAGGTACATGGAGCGCTGCAGCATCCGCGCGCCGGCGATCCGCAGCGCCTCGTCAGGGTCGCGCACCAGGGCGGCCAGGAGCGGCGGAGACACCGGCTCCATCATCCCGCTGGTGCCGAGCACGTTCAGCATCTGCATCTTCCGGCGCTCGTCCGCGGCGCGCAGCTCGGTCAGCAGCACGCCGATGCCCGGCTCGCCCATCCGCAGCAGCACGTACACGGCCGCCGGCACGGCCTCGCCATCCTCCGCGCGCAGCCAGGGGGCGACGTCGCCCGGACGGCCGCGCCGCACGGCTTCCATGAACGCGGCGCGCCCGGCCTCCGGGTCGTCGCCGGTCATCCGCGCGAACAAGCTGTCGAGCGGAAGCGCGGCCAGCTCCGGCGGCGGAATGGTGTCCTGCGCGGCCAGCGCGGGCGCGCCGCACCCCAGGGCAAGGAGAACGAGCAGCGCGGATGCGGATCTGGAGAGCATCGTCACGTGGGGTGCGTGGCCGGTGGATGAACGTGGATGCAGACAACGAACGAGGCCGCGTGGCCCTGACGATGCGGTGATGCGGCGTGGGCGTCTCTCATTCGATGCGATAACGATCGATCGAGGAGCCGGGGCGCGCACAGCACCCTCCTGTTCCGCCGCAGCCTACAATCCGCGCAGGCGGATTTCGTGTGTTTGTTGCCGCGAATTTATTCGTCCGTCCTGACTGCACGACTGCACAACCTCGTCCCGCCGCCGCGCCGGGGCAAGCGGGCCGAAAAGAAATTCAAAACACTTGATGCGGGTCGATCCTGCTGGATTCTCGTGATCCTCGCCCCCGTTCCGCATCGCCACCTCCGCGTCCTCCGCGCCTCCGCGTGAGATCCGTTGCCCGGCCCGATCCTTGAAGCGAAACCGGAGCGGTTACAGATTCGCGTCGTTTCGGCTCCCACGGGAACG
>DASTVC010000212.1:0-4164 GCA_035759295.1 Longimicrobium sp.
CATCGATCAGAATCCGATGTCGGAACCCCGCGCAGTTTGCGGGTTTTCTGTTTTGTCGGCTACGTCGGTTCCGGCGCGAGGGGCCCCACCCGTTTCCGATAAAGATTCTTCGGTCGGCGCCAGGCTTTCCGCCGAGAAGAAGGCCTCGCGCGGCGCCGACCTCAGAATGACACCGTGTTATCCCGGTTCGTGTCAGGCCGGCTGTCGCGCCTCGATCGGCTTGGCGGTCATCATCCCGTGCAGGTTCTGCCTCAGGCGCACGCGCCACATCCAGTACAGCAGCACCACCAGCGGGCTGATGGCCAGGACGAGGATCAGCGGAACGATGCGGATGGGCTCGGGAATGAACTTCATCTGGCCCAGGAAGAATGAGCCGGACGCGATGAACAGGCCGAAGCACATCCGCCACAGGTGACGCGCCAGCTGCCGCGTTCCCTGAATGCCGCCGGCCCGGATCATCCGGAAATCGCCGGCGGCGGAAAGCAGGAGGATGGTGGCCATGAAGAACATCATCCCCGCCGGCACGCCCTCGATCTGGTTCCCAGGCCGGCCGAGCGCGGTGAATCCGCGGATGTAATCCCCCAGGGCGAGTGCGGACGCCAGCACCATGAGGAGGATGTCCACGCGCCGGCCGGCCCGGGCCAGCGGCCTTACGGCGGTCCAGGCGGTAAAGACGAAGTAGACGATGACCACGCCGCCCGCCGGCTTGCCCTCGAACAGGGCGACGGCCATCGCCGCCATCCCGGTGGCCAGCATGGCGTACACGAACACGATGCCGCTGCGGCGGTGCCACGTACCTCCCTTGCGAGCCACGATGGCGATGAAGCCCGCCACCAAGGCAATCATCCCCGTCGCGACGTGAAACGCCAGGACCAGGAAGGGCAGCCCGGTCGACGTCGCAAGTGTCACACGCTCGTTCACGGCTCTCTCCGGAAAAACCTCGTATCCAGACCCTGGCGTTACGGGTTTTCCGTACGATGTGCGGGAGCCGTGGTTTCAGACTCCGTCTGGCGGTGCTACGGCGCGCCCGGGCGCAGCCAGGTGGATTCGCCTTCGTTGCCCAGGCGGTCGATGGGGGTCACCACGATCAGGTCCGGGTACGGCGCGTCGGGCTGGCTCGTGATATCGCCGAAGACCTGCGCCCAGCCGGACATCACCTCCGTGCTCCACACCCCGGCGCGGCGCGCGCGGACCACGAACCACCGCGCCCGCTCCCCGGACGCGCGCGGAATCTCCAGTGAGAACGAGCCGCCGCTCCCGCGCGGCGCCAGGACCACGCGCGGGGCGGGAAGCACGGTGCCGCCCAGCCACGGCGTCGCGGGCACCAGCGCCACGTCGCGGTAGGGGCCGCGCGTCAGGCGCTCGTTCAGCGAGTCGGGGTTCTGCATGAACGCCTTCATGCTGAAGTGCACGTTCCCCGTGGCGCCCGCGATCCCCCGCGTCACCCACACCTGGTCCGTGACCTCCTCCGCCCGCCACTCGCGCGGCACGCGGCTGGTGAAGTTGCCGGGCCACATGTGCCGGCCGTGCACGTTCTGCTCGACCCACCAGCGCAGCAGCACGGGGTAGCTCAGGTCCGGCCGCGAGATGGCCCAGTACAGCTGCGGCGTGTAGTAGTCCACCCACCCCTCGCGTATCCACTTGCGCGCGTCGGCGTACAGCTGCTCGTGCTGATCGAAGCGCGTTCCCTGGCCCGCGGGCTGCCCCGGCCGCCAGATGCCGAACGGGCTGATCCCGAACTTTACCCAGGGCTTTTCGCGGTGGATTCCCTCGTACAGCTCGCGGATGAGCGTGTTGACGTTCTCGCGCCGCCAGTCGGAGCGTGACAGCTGCCCGCCGCCCTGCACGTAGCGCCGCCAGCTGGGCTCGTCGGGAAAGTCGATCGGCTGATTCGTGCCGGGATCGGTCTCGGGATACGGATAGAAGTAGTCGTCCAGGTGCACGCCGTCGACGTCGTACCGGCGCACCACGTCCAGCACCACCGCCAGTGTCTGGGCGCGCACCTCGGGCTCGCCGGGGTCCATCCACACGTTGCCGCCGTACTGCCGCACCAGGTCCGGCCGCCGCCGCGTGATGTGCGACGCCGCGATCGGCGAGCGCCCGGAGGGATGATGCGCGCGATACGGATTGAACCACGCGTGCAGCTCCATCCCCCGCTGGTGCGCCTCCTCGATGGCGGATGCAAGCGGATCCCACCCGTTGCGCGGGTTCGACGGGTCGGGCGCGCGGCCCATCTCGCCGGTCAGGTACTCTGACCACGGCTCCAGGTCTGATCGATAGAGCGCGTCGCCCGCGGGGCGCACCTGCAGGATGATGGCGTTCAGCCGCAGCTGCTGCGCGCGGTCCATGATGGCGCGCAGCTCCGCCGCCGCCGAGTCCGCCGGCAGCCCCGGCCGCGACGGCCAGTCGATGTTGTCCACAGTCGCCACCCACACCCCGCGAAACTCCCGTGGCACCGGCGGCAGCGCGGTCGTATCGGCCATCGTCTGCGCCGCGACAGGCTGGACCGCGACGAATCCGGCGAGGGCGAGCAGCCCCAGCCTGGAAGCGGAGCGGCGGAGGGTGATGGAACCGCGGATGAGGATCGAGATCATCGACCTGCCTGGTTTGAGTAGCGCGAACACTCGCTGGATCGAAGGCGTCTTCGAACGGGTCGACTTGCGTCCGCGAGGTGCCCCTTTACTCGCTTAGGCTCGCACCTCCCCCAAAAACCCCTGGGGGAGGTGGACTTCGATCCCGCGTCGACAAGGTGCGTCGCACCTCCCTCCCCCGCGCAGTTTGCGGGGGAGGGTCGGGGAGGGGGGCGGCCTACCATCTCGCTCGGACGTTTCTGTACCTACCGCGGCGCCCGCTGCACCCCGTCGCCGCGGGCGAAGAGCGGAGGGATGGATACGGGAAGCCGCCCGGTGATGGCCGTCTCTCCCGCGAGGGCGCGGGCGGCGGCGCGCTGGCTGACTTCGGCGCCGCCCCAGGCCAGCAGGTACGCCGGCGCGGACGGATAGAAGCCGATCACGTACGGGCTTCCGAACGAGACCGCCACCACGCGCCCGCCGCCCGTGGACAGCGATTCCACGAACCCCGGAAAGCCGCCGCGCGCCCCCACCGTCCCGGCGTGCTCCCGCGGCTGCACGTACGCGGAGACGATCACCACGTCCGCGGAATCGGCCTGCGCGGCGATGCGCGCGTACTCCTCCGGCGGCGTCTGCGGATCCACCCGGAATGATCCCACGGTGAACCCCAGCCGCCCCAGCTCGCGGTCGAACCAGCGGCCGGCGTTCAGATCCACCGCATCGGCGTAGGTGACGGAGACCACGCGCGCCCCGGAAACCAGCGGCACCAGCCCCCGCCCCTCGCGCGCCAGGGTGATGGAGCGCTCCGCCACCGTCCGTGCGAGATCCTGGTGCGCGCGCGTGCCGACCCGCTCATCCACCGACTCCAGCGAAACCTCGCGCACGCGGTGCAGCCCGGCGCGCGCCTTGGCCGTGAGCACCGCGCGCACCGCCTCGTCCAGGCGGGACGGGGGGATGCGGCCGGAGCGGACGCCCTCGACCACCGCGTCCACCGCCTCGCGCGCGTCCAGCGGCTGCAGCAGCACGTCCACGCCTGCCTCCAGCGCCATCAGCAGCGGCTCCGTACGTCCGTAGCGGCGCACCACCGCGCCCATGTCCATCGCGTCGCTGAAGACGATGCCGCGAAACCCCATCTCGTCGCGCAGCACCTGGCGGACGAACAGCGGCGACAGCGAGGCAGGCGGAGCGTCAGGCCCCTCCACCCCTTGCACGGAGATGTGCGCCGCCATCATCCCGTCCACCCCCGCCCGCACCGCCGCGCGAAACGGCACCAGCTCCACACTGTCCAGCCGCGCCCGGTCCGCCCGGATGGCCGCCAGGCCGATGTGCGTGTCGGCTTCCGTGTCGCCATGCCCGGGAAAGTGCTTCCCGGCGCTCAGCAGCCCCGTGTCGTGCAGCCCGCCGATGAGCGCCGACGCCAGCCGCGCCACCTGCGCCGGGTCTTCGCCGTAAGAGCGCGTGTTGATTATGGGGTTCAGCGGGTTGCTGTTGACGTCCAGCACCGGCGCGAAGGTCAGGTGCACCCCCACCGCCCGTGCCTCGGTGCCGATCACCCGCCCCACCTCGCGCGCCAGAGAATCCGAGCCGATGGCCC
>DASTVC010000213.1:0-8350 GCA_035759295.1 Longimicrobium sp.
GGCAGCGGGCTGCAGATGCTGCCGATGATGGGGGGCATGCTGGTCAGCTCCATCACCAGCGGGCAGCTGATCAGCCGGTGGGGGCGCTACAAGATGTTCCCGGTAATCGGGACGGCGGTGATGGCGACGGGCCTGCTCCTCCTCTCGCGGATGGACGCGGAGACCACGCTCACCGGCGCCTCCATCAACATGCTCGTCCTGGGCCTGGGCCTGGGACTGGTGATGCAGGTGCTGGTGATCGCGGTGCAGAACGCCGTGGATTACCGCGACCTGGGTGTCGCCACCAGCGGAACCACGCTCTTCCGGCTGATCGGCGGCTCGCTGGGGACGGCCGCGTTCGGCGCCATCTTCGCCGCGGGGCTGCGGGCGCGGCTGATGGCGACGCTGCCCCCCGGCGCTTCCGCCGGCGAAGGCGGCGCGGGGCTCAGCCCGCAGGTGCTGGCCGCGATGCCGCCGGACACGCGCGCGCGGTACGTGGACGCCTTTACCGGGTCGCTGAGCACCGTCTTCGTCGCCGCCGCCGCCATCGCCGCGATCGGGTTCCTGCTCGCGCTGCTGATCCCGGAAAAGCCGCTGCGCGAGTCCGTGGCCGCCACCGCCGGCGACGTGGGGACGGAAGCTGGCGAGGCCTTCGCCATGCCGCAGGACGCGGATTCGGTGCGGCAGATGGAGCGGGCGCTGGCGCTGGTGGCCAGCCGCGACGCCACCCGCGCCTACGTGCAGCGGGTCACGGCGCGCGCCGGCGTGGAGCTGTCCCCCGCCGCCGCCTGGCTGCTGGTGCGCCTGGATGAGGATCCGCGGCTGGACCCGCACGCCCTCGGCCGGGCGAACCAGGTGGATACGGCCGTGATGGACGCCGCCCTCGCCGAATTGCGGGACGCGGGCCTCGTCGCCGGCGAGCGCGCCGCGGCGGGCCTGCGCCCCACGCAGGAAGGCTGCGCCGTCCTCGACCGTCTGGCCGACGCCCGCCGCGCGCACCTCACCGAGGTTCTCGCGGAGTGGGACGACACCCGCCGCGGTGAGTTGGCCGAGCGCGTCCGCCAGATGTCGCGCGACCTGGTCCCCGACGTCCCGCACCACGGCATCTGACGGCGGACGCCGGTCCCGCCACGGGTTGAAACCCGCGGCTACAACGGCCACAAGCCCCGTCTCGGCGCCGCTGACGCGTCGTCGAACGGGGCTTCAACCGCTCGGGTGGGCCGGGGCCGTCGCATTGGAGCGGGCGCTTTCGAGAACGACATGCCTTCGCCCGCGCACCCGGCGGATGTCGAGCGCATGCGGGTGAAGCCCGGTTCGGCGAGTGCAACGAGCCGAGACCGGGCTTATGGCCGTTCTCGCCGCGGGTCTCAACCCGTGGTGGCGAGGCCCGCGCGACCATCGCCACCCTCCGCCTCGCGCGAGAATCACCTCCAGACCGCATGCGACGCAAAAACGCGGAGGACGCGGAGAAAATTCTCCGCATCCTCCGCGTGCGTCATCGGCCAGGAGGGGAGGCTCACACCTCCATGATCTCCGCTTCCTTGTGCTTCATCAGCTCCTCGATCTTGGCGATGTACTGATCGGTGAGCTTCTGCACGTCGGTCTGCTCGCGGCGCACGTCGTCTTCCGACAGCCCCTCGTCCTTCTGCCGGTGCTTGATCTCGTCGTTGGCGTCGCGGCGCACGTTGCGCACCGCCACCCGCGCCTCTTCCGTAAGCTTGTGCAGCAGCCGCACGTACTCCTTGCGGCGCTCCTCGGTCAGCGGCGGAATGGGGATGCGGATGATCTGGCCGTCGTTGCTGGGGTTCAGCCCCAGGTCAGACTCGCGCAGCGCCTTTTCGGTGGCCTTCATGAGGCCCTTGTCCCACGGCTGCACCGTCAGCATGCGCGCCTCGGGGGCGGCCACCGTGCCCACCTGGTTCAGGGGCACCATGCTGCCGTAGGCTTCCACGCGAATGGTGTCCAGCAGCGCCGGGCTGGCCTTGCCGGTGCGCACCCCGGCGAACTCGCGGCGCAGCGCCTCGATGGCGCCATCCATCCGCTGACGGGCTTTCTGCATAGTGGCCATGGCGGTCCGGTGTGCTCGTGTCGAAAGAAGGAGAGAAAGAGGTCAGGCCGAGGCGCGTCGCTCGGGCCGCGGCGCCGGGCCGGCCTCGCTGTTCACCAGGGTGCCGATGCGCTCCCCGCGCACCGCCGCGGCCACCGCGCCCGGCGTGTCCAGGTTCAGCACCATGATGGGGATGCCGTTGTCCTTGCACAGCGAGAGCGCCGCCGCGTCCATCACCCCCAGCTCGCGCGAGAGCGCCTCCAGGTACGTGATCTCGGGGATGAACTGCGCGTTGGGGTCCTTCTTGGGGTCGGCCGTATAGACGCCGTCCACCTTGGTGGCCTTGATGATGAGGTCGGCCTCCATCTCGATCCCGCGCAGCACCGCCGCCGTGTCGGTGGAAAAGTACGGGTTCCCCGTGCCGCCCGCAAAGATCACGATGCGGCCCTTTTCCAGGTGGCGCATCCCGCGCCGGCGGATGTACGGCTCCGCCAGCTGCTCCATGCGGATGGCCGTGAGCACCCGCGTTTCCAGCCCGCCGCGCTCCATGGCGTTCTGCAGAGCCAGGGCGTTGATCACCGTGGCCAGCATTCCCATGTAGTCGGCGCTCACCCGGTCCATCCCCTGCGCGCTGGCCGTGGTGCCCCGCACGATGTTGCCGCCGCCGATCACCAGGCCCAGGGCGACCCCCATCTCGTGCACCACGCGGATCTCCTCCGTCAGCCGCTGCACCACCGGCGGGCTGATGCCGAAGCCCTGCTCCCCCGCCAGCGCCTCGCCGCTGATCTTGAGCAGCACGCGGGGGTACTTGAGCGCCTCCGCCCCTTTCGCCGCGGACGGCGAAAGGGGCGCGGCTCCGGGGTGCGCCCCGTCCGTCACGTTACTCGCCCAGCGCAAAGCGGGTGAACCGGCGCACCTCGATCTTCTCGCCCGTCTTGGCGGCGACCTCGGTGATCAGCTGCCCCACCGTCTGGTCGGGGTTCTTCACGAACGGCTGCTCCAGCAGCGCCTGCTCGCTGTAGAACTTGTCCACCTTGCCGTCGACGATCTTGTCCCAGATGTGCTCGGGCTTGCCGCTCTCGCGCATCTGCTCGCGGTACACGGCGCGCTCGCGCTCCACCAGCTCCGCCGGAAAGTCCTCGCGGCGGATGGCCACCGGGCTCGCCGCGGCCACATGCATGGCCACGTCGCGGACCAGCGCCTGGAAGGCGTCGGTGCGGGCCACGAAGTCGGTCTCGCAGTTCACCTCCACCAGCACGCCGATCTTGCCGCCCATGTGGATGTAGCTGCCGATGGCGCCTTCGCGCGTCTCGCGCTCCGCCCGCTTGGCCGCCTTGGCCGCGCCGCGCGCGCGCAGGATGTCGATGGCCGCCTCCATGTCGCCGCCCGCCTCGGTGAGCGCCGCCTTGCACTCCATCATCCCCGCCCCGGTGCGCTCACGGAGCTCCTTCACGGCCTGTGCGCTGATTGCGATCGTCATTGCGTCCGTCTTTCCGGATCTATGGTTCAAGGGTCGCGCGGCGTTCGCGCGCGTGGCCGCGGCGCGGGAACCTGTCGCCGCGCCGCCCCGCGCGCAACCCCGCGCACGTGGTTTGTCCCGTCCACGGGGACGGGGGGTGAAGAAAAGGGCCCCGGCACTACGCGCGCCGGGGCCCCTGCAAAGCGTTCGCCGCGGGCGCGGATTACTCCTCGCCGCCGTCGTCGCTTCCCGGCGCGCCCGGCACGGCGTCGGCACGCGGCCGGCGCTTGCGGCGCGGGCGGCGCTTCTTGTCGCCGCTGTCGCGGTCGCGGTCGGCCGGCTGGCGCTCGCCCGTCTCGCTGCTGTACGTGGTCACCTCGGCCTCGTCGGCGCGGCGGCGGTCCTCGGCCGGCATGGCGGCGCGGGCCTCCATGATGGCGTCGGCGATGGCGTTGCTGATCACCTCGACCGAGCGGATGGCGTCGTCGTTGCCCGCGATGGGCACCGTGAGCACGTCCGGGTCGGCGTTGGTGTCGGCGATGGCGATGACCGGAATCCCCAGCTTGTTGGCCTCGGAGATGGCGATCTTCTCACGCTTGCTGTCGATGACGAACATGGCGCCCGGCGTGCGGGCCATGTCCTTTACGCCGGCCAGGTACTTGTCCAGGCGCTCGCGCTCGCGGTCCAGCATCAGGCGCTCCTTCTTGGTGTAGTACTCGAAGGCGCCCTCGTCCATCCCCCGCTCCAGCTCGCGCAGGCGGCGGATCTGCTTCTTCATGGTGGTGAAGTTGGTGAGCATGCCGCCCAGCCAGCGCTCCGTCACGTAGAACGAACCGCTGCGCTCGGCCGCGCTCTCCACCACCGCCTTGAGCTGCTTCTTGGTGCAGACGAACAGAATGCGGTCGCCGCGGCTCACCACGCTGCGGGTAAGCTCCTGCGCCAGCTCGATCTGCCGCTGCGTCTTCTTGAGGTCGATGATGTAGATGCCGTTGCGCTCCGCGAAGATGAACTTGCGCATCTTCGGGTTCCAGCGGCTGGTCTGGTGCCCGAAATGGACACCGGCCTCGAGAAGTTCCTGGATCTGGGGTACGGCCATCGTGTGCTTGTCCTGACTGGAATGCGGTTTTTCCCTGCGGCCCCATCCGGGGCCCGGGCTTCCACCGCCGTCACTCGCCCGTCCGACCACGCCGATGAAGGCGCGGCACCCGGACGCGGGCGTCGGGCGGTGTGCTTGATGGTACCGGGATTCAACGGCGAGGGGAGAGGGTCACGGTACAGGTGAGGGTCACATCCCTGTACCCTGTCCCCTGTTCCCTCTCCCCTGCCGTTACGCTCCCGATTAGCGCTTGCTGAACTGGAACTTCTTGCGGGCGCCCGGACGGCCCGGCTTCTTGCGCTCCACCTCGCGGGGGTCGCGGGTCAGCAGACCCTCGGACCGCAGGCGCACGCGGAAGTCCTCGTTCACCTTGAGCAGCGCGCGGGCCACGGCAAGGCGAATGGCGTCGGCCTGGCCGCGCACGCCGCCGCCGTTCACCGTCACCTTGACGTCGTACTGGCCGGCGGTCTCGGTGGCCACCAGCGGGCGGTTGGCCGACTGCTGCAGCACGTGCCGGGGCAGGTGCTGCTCCAGCGTGCGGCCGTTCACGCTCCAGGTGCCGGTGCCGGGGCGAAGGTACACGCGCGCGACCGAGGTCTTGCGGCGCCCGATGGCGTGGTACTGTTCGGTGGTCGCCATGATGATCAGAAGGTGAGAGGCTGAGGATTCTGGGCCTGGTGCGGATGCTCCGCGCCGGCATACACCTTCAGCTTCTTGCGCATCTGGCGGCCCAGGGCGTTCTTGGGCAGCATGCCCTTTACCGCAAGCTCCACCACCCGCTCGGGGTGCTTGGCCAGCATCTCGCGGAAGGGGATGAACTTCTCCCCGCCCATGTAGCCGGTGTGCTTGAAGTAGGTCTTCTGGTCGGCCTTGTTGCCGCTCAGACGGACCTTGTCCGCGTTGATGACCACGACGTAGTCGCCGGTGTCCAGGTGCGGGGTGTAGGTCGGCTTGTGCTTGCCGCGCAGCACGCGCGCGATCTCCGTCGCCACACGGCCGAGAATCTTGCTCTCGGCGTCGACGACGTACCAGGCGTGCTCGATCTCCCCCGCCTTTACGGAATACGTCTTCATGGTACTTTTCTCGCGCCCGAAGCGCGGGCCTGTGCCGGCCTGGTGCCGGCGGGTTCTGGAGTTCCGAACGAAATTTCCGCCTCCGGCACCGTGCCGAGGCGGAGTGCGTGGTCGGGACAGACCGGTAGAATACACAAACCCGCGCCCCGTGTCAACCGGCGGGAGGCGGGAAATCGAAGGTGGGAGGCTGCGGATCGGGCCGGGCGGCGACGGGGGATCGAGCTGCGTCCGCGTGGTGCCCTCCCCCGGCCCCTCCCCGTTCGTTCCTCACGGAGAGGGGAGGGCGTTGCCGCCGACCTGGGCGTCGTCGAACGGCATCGAACTGCATCCGCGGGCGCCCCCTCCCCCCGGCCCCTCCCCCGCTTCGCGGGAGAGGGGGAGAATTCGATCCCGCTTCGGGTGGATGCACGAGTGATTCGCTCCAGCGTCCGTCGAAGCGCGTCACCTCTCCCCCGTGCAGTTACGGGGGAGAGGCCGGGAGAGGGGGCCCCCGGCGGGCACAGTTCGATGCCCGTCGTCGATCCTCGATCGGTCTGCATCGTCCGACTTCTACGCGCGCCGCCCATCCCCCAAACAAACCCGCCGCCCGGGTGGGCGGCGAGCAGTGGGCGTCAGGAGGGCCGGCCGTTGCCGCCCTGCCCGCGGGGCACGCCATCCAGCGGCGGACGCTTGCCGGGGTTCACGGTGAGCTGGCAGTGCACGCCGCGCACGCCGTCCACGTCCCAGGTGTCGTCGGTGGCGTAGCGCACCTCGTGGTAGTCGGGAAGCTCACCCTTGAGGGTCACCACGCCCTCCTTCACCTCGACGGTGATCGCTTCCGCATCCACCCAGGTGTCGTAGAACAGCGCGTCTTCCACGTCCTTGCGAACCTCCTCGTCCGGGCGGCGGCGGGTGCGCAGGCGGTGGTGGTAGGGGCCCAGGCCGTAGCGCGCGGGCCCGTACACCGGCCCCGTCTCCCACTCGGCGCCGTCGAAATCGTCCGGAATGCCGCCGCCGAACGGGTCCGCGCCGCGCCCGTACTCCACCTCCGGGCCTCCTCCGCCGAGCCCCGTGCGCGGGCGAAAGTCGCCGCCGTACGCGCCGCCGCGGGGCGCGGGGCCGCGTCCAAAGTCGCGGGCGTACGGGGGCCACGCGCCGGCGCGTCCGCGGTCCTGGTCGTAGCGGGGCATCGATCCTCCCAAGCGTTCAGTCTGGAGTGCGAAGCGGAACGAGCGGGTGGCGGATGCACGTCATCCACCCCTCCCGCAAGGCGGCGTCAGGGCCGCAACAACCGTTCCAGCCACGGCTCCATCTCCCCCGCCGGCGGGCCGGGCGGCAGCGGACGGCCCACCCGCTCGTGGAGGATGCGCGCCAGCCGGTCCGGCCGGTCGCTGATGATGCCGTCCACGCCCCAGTCCAGCAGCCGCCGCATGTCCGCCTCCTCATCCACCGTCCAGACGTGGATGGCCACGTTGTGCGCGTGCGCCTGCGAAATCCACTTCGGCGTGAGCACCTGCCGCCCACCATTGCGCTCGGGCATCTGAAAGGCGTCCACGGGCGGGCGATACATCCGCGTGGTCCCCGTCAGGTGCAGCGCGTAGAAGGCGTACAGGTCCTGCGCGCCCGCGCTGGTGGGACCCGGATAGTCGTGAAAGAGCGCGCGGTTGTGGCTGTCCCCGGCCGCGACCAGAACGCGCTGCTCGGCATCCAGGTCGCGGATGGTGCGGCGGACCGCCTGCTGCGCGCGGCCGTCCTTCACCTCCACGTTCACACGCGCGTGGGGAAGCGCCTCGAGGACTTCGCGGAGGGTGGAGAGGTGGATGCCGCGGCCGCGGAAGGGGTGCGTGGCGCCGCCGTCGGGGGTGAACCGGTACCCCGCGTCCAGCCGCCGCAGCTCATCGACCGAAAAGCCGGCGACGCGCCCGCGGCCGTCCGTCGTCCGGTCCACCGTGGGGTCGTGGATGACGACGCAGTCGCCGTCGCGGGTGGGGTGGACGTCGATCTCCAGCAGGTCGGCGCGCCACCAGTCCAGGGCGCGCCGAAAGGCGAAGAGCGTGTTTTCAGGGGCGAGGAGCGAGCCGCCGCGATGGGCGATGAGCAGGGGCGCGCCGGCCAGGTAGCGATGGCCGGGGCGCGCGCCGCCGCCGAGGGTGAAGCGAGGAAGGCGCACGGAGCGCCGGCGTCAGGCCGCGGCTTCCAGCCGCTCCTGCTCGGCCGGGGTCAGGCGGTACAGCCGGTACAGCACCAGGTCGATCAGGCGCGCCGTCATGGCACGCGCCCACACCAGCTTCTGCGAATCGGCGCCGGACTCGATCTCCGCCGTCGCCTCGGCGAAGCGCTCGCCCAGGAAGACGAGGATCTCCTCGACGGCGTCCGGGTGCGGCCGCGCGGGGGCCAGCGCGTCCGCGGGAACGCGGTCCACCAGCAGCCCCTCGACAAAGGCGAGCACGCCGGGGAACACCATCTCCGTCAGATGGCCGCCGGGGATGGCCTCCTCGTCGGTCAGCTCTTCCCAGGAAAGCTCGTTCCAGTACAGTTCCTCCGCCTCGCGGCGGATGAACCCCAGCCGTTCGGCGGAAAGGGGCTCCGCGTCCGCCGCAACCACCTCCGCGGGGCGCCCCAGCCCCGCGCAGATGCGCGCGCGGCGGCGTTCCACGAAGGCCTGTCCGGTACCGGAAAGGGCGGCGTTCCTGCTCATGGACAACAGGCTCCAAAGG
>DASTVC010000214.1:0-4618 GCA_035759295.1 Longimicrobium sp.
GGTGGAAGCCCTGCACGTGGAGACGTTCGGAACGTCGGCGCCCGCGGAGGTGGACGGGTGCGTATGCGACTACCCGCCCTGCATCTGCACGGCGGGCGAGGACTGCATCACCCGCACCGGGTAGCAGGCTACGCGAGCTGCAACGGCAGCTGCTGCGCATCGTGCGACGGCACCTGCAATGCCTCGTGCGGTGGCAGCTGCGACTGCACCTGCGACTGCGGCAATTACAGCCTCGCAGGGACCCGTCGCGGCATCCGTGTACGACCACGGCAATGTGCCATCCACCAACCCCACCAGGAGTGCGAGATGAACAAGCTCAAGCTGCGGCTGGACGAACTGCGGGTGGACAGCTTTCAGACCACGCTCCCGCCAGCGGAGAAGGGGACGGTGATCGCGCAGGGGGTGTCGTACGATCCGTCGTGCGGGGTCTCGTGCACCACCGACAGTTGCGAAGGCGCGACGTGTCCGTACACCTGCGCGGAGTCGTGCAACGGCTCGTGCGGACCCGGCACGTGCTTCCAGACCTGCGAGGTATTCAACACCTGCTACGGTATGGTCTGCTGAGCGCACGCGCCGATCTCGCGTGGGTTGAGTCGATGGTTCGCATCTGATGACGCCGCCGCAGGCGCACGGAGCGGGAGACTCTCGAGATGACAAGGAGAAGGGCCTCGCGACGAACCGCGAGGCCCTTCCCATTCCCATCCCTGCGGACGCCGCCGCGTTACTGCGTCCAGTCGCAGGTGTCGTAGCAGGTGTTGAAGTAGCAGCTGTCTACCCGCGACCGGTCCGTCTCCGGATCGGTGACGACGACGGGGCCGGTGTCCGGCGCGATCCGGTCGAAGTGCGCGACCACCGTGCCGCCCTCGGATCCGGTCCCGGTGCCGAACGATTCCACACGCAGCGCGTCGACTTCCAGGCGAAGCTTCTTCATGGGTGCTGCCTCCGGTGAGATGGGGAAACGCAGACGCTTGCGTACCAGTTTACGCTAAAAGATGAAATTCGCCAACTCCTCCCGTCCGCTCTGACGATCCCGGCAACGCCGGTAACTCCAAGGTGTTTTTGTATGTCCAGGAAACCTGTTCTCGCGGTGGCGGGTCGCGGTTACACACCCGGGCGGCGGACGCATTAGAATGCTTGCGCCAATACCTCCGTCCACCCGAACCACGGACGCGTGACGCAGCTGGCACTCCCGCTCGTATCGGCCTTTCTGGCGTTCGTTGCGGGGCTGCTGTTCGGAATGCGCGCGGAATGGGTCACAGGCGGCATTGCCCTCGCGGCGGTGCCGCTTCTGCTTGCGCCGTGGCTGCACCGACGGCTGATCGGCCAGCAACTGCGCGGAGATTCCGTCCGCCTGCTGCTCCTCGCCGCGATGGCGCTGGCGGGCGCGGGGCACGGCGCCGGGGCCCGCGACCGCGCCGAAGGGGACTGCCGCGGACACTTTGCCGACGGGACGGAGCTGGTCGTCCGGGGCACGCTGGGAGCCAACTGGAACCCGCCGGCCGACGCGAAGGCCAAGCGGCCGCTGCTTCCCCTCGCCGCGGAGTCGGTGGAGAGGGAAGGGGAGGCCATCCGCGGCTGCGGGGGCGGCGTGCGCGTCCGCCTGCCGCGCGGGTCCGACACGGCGCTCGCGGGGACGGAGCTGGTGCTGCGCGGCACCTGGACCACGCTGCCGCGCCCGGTGCTGGGGAGCCGGTGGCCGCGCGATCCCGGCTTTACGGGCTACGTGTCGGTCGATTCGATGCAGGTCGCCACGCGGCCGCGGTACCGTGCGCATCCGCTGCTGACGACGCGCGGGCGCACGGAGCGGCAGCTGCACCGCCTGATGGGGCGGCACGGCCCGCTGGCGGACGCGCTGCTGCTGGGCCGCCGCGAGACGCTGGACCGCGCGCTGAGCGACCGCTTCGCGAAGACCGGCCTCGTGCACCTGCTGGCGATCAGCGGGACGCACGTGGCGCTGATGGGCGCGGTGTTCGTGCTGATCGGGCGGATGCTGCGGCTGTCGCGCACGCGGGTGGCGTGGCTCACCATCGTCCTCATCACCCTGTACCTGGCCGTGATCGGCGCGCCGCCGTCGGCCATGCGCTCGGGGATCATGCTGGCGCTGGCGCTGCTTTCCGTCGTGCTGCAGCGCCCCGCGGCCACGCTCCCCATCGTCGCGGCGGCGGCGCTGGCGATCCTGGCCGTGCAGCCGATGGCGGCGCTCGACGTCGGCTTTCAGCTGAGCTTCGGCGGCGTGCTCGGCATCATCCTGTTGCGCGGGGCGATGATGCAGCGGGTGCCGGCGGTGATGCTGAAGCACCCCGCCGCGCGCTGGCTTACGGAATCCCTCGTGGTGAGCGTGGCCGCGTTCATCGTCACCGCGCCGATCGTGGCGCACAATTTCGGGCAGGTGGCGCCGGTCTCCATCCTGGCCAACCTCCCCGCCATCCCCCTGACCAGCCTGGCGCTGATCGGCATCGGCGCGGCGGCGGCGGCGGAGCCCATCTGCCCGCCTCTCGCGCACCTGCTGGCGGATGGAGCGGGACTCGCGCTGGACCTGCTGAACGCCGTCGTCGACATCGCGATCCAGGTCCCCGGCGGGCACGCGGCGGTGGCGCGGCCGCAGTGGTGGGCGTGGGCGGCCGCGGCGCTGGTCTTTCTCCTGGCGCTGGACGCGGCGGGGCGGATGCGCGACCGGGTGCGCTGGACGGTGGCGGCGATGTCGGCCGCGGCGGCGTTCCTGCTGCTGCCGATGGTGGGCGCGGCGGCGGGCGGCGGGCTGGAGATCGACTTCATCGACGTGGGACAGGGGGATGCCATCGCGCTGCGGACGCCGGCTGGGCGATGGGTGCTGATCGACGCGGGGGAGCGCGACGACGGGTGGGACGCCGGCGAGCGGCGCGTGCTACCGTTTCTGCGCGCCCGCGGGGCCACGTGCATCGAGGCGCTGGTGTTAACGCATCCGCACGCGGATCACATCGGCGGGGCGGCGGCGGTGATGCGCGGCCTGCCGGTGGGGCGGGTGATCGACCCCGGGATGCCGATGGGGACGCCCGTCTATCTGCAGACGCTGCAGGTAGCAGAGGAGCGCGGAATTACCTGGAACGCGGCGCGTCAGGACCGTACATTGCAGGTCGATGGAGTGGAACTCCTGTTTCTGTGGCCCACCGTGGACGCTCTTGACGCCCCTGACGATCCGAACGACATTAGCGCAGTGGTGCGAGTACGCTACGGCGGATTTTCCGCGCTGCTGACGGGGGACGCGTCCACGCTGGTGGAGGACCGCCTGATCGCGCGCTACGGCGACTCGCTGCACGCCGACGTGCTCAAGGCGGGGCACCACGGCAGCCGCACCGCATCGTCCGGCCCGTTCCTGGATACGGTCCATCCAGACCTCGTCGTCGTTTCCGCCGGCGTGCGCAACGACTACGGGCACCCCCACGCGGAGGTGCTGGCGCGGCTGGGGGCGCGGGGGATCGACCTGGCCCGCACCGACCGCGACGGCACGGTGCGCATCGAGGTGGAGCCGGGGGGAACCGAATGGCACAGGGTGGAGCCATGAGCCTTCTATCGACCCTGGCGGACAGCGTCCTGGGGCCGCGGGTGCCGGAGTCGGAGCTGCCGCACCCGGTGCCGCCGGGCGTGGTCATCCGCCGCAACCGGCTGATCCCGGCCCTCGGCGGAATGCTGATCGGCGGCAGCCGGCGGCCGGCGGGCGCGGTCACGCTGGGGCGCACCATCCTGTGGAACGCCGACACGCCGGTGACGGACGACCTGATCGTGCACGAGCTGGTGCACGTGGAGCAGTGGAGGGACGACCCGCTGTTCGCGCTGAAGTACTGCGCGGAGTGGTTCAGGCACGGGTACCACGAGAACCC
Organism: Longimicrobium sp.; assembly: GCA_035759295.1. Taxonomy (GTDB): domain Bacteria; phylum Gemmatimonadota; class Gemmatimonadetes; order Longimicrobiales; family Longimicrobiaceae; genus Longimicrobium. Next base: position 3,858 of record DASTVC010000214.1, read on the forward strand.
GTTCGAGAAGGTCGCTTACGCACGGCAGCGCGAGTACGCCGCCCAGAAACCGAAATCCGCATCCCCGAGGCCATAGTGAGCCAGAGGTCCGTCGTTACCATCGAGCGGCACATCATCGAGGCGGAGCGCCAGTTCCCCGAAGCGACGGGCGCGTTCTCCAACATCATGTACGACATTGCCTTCGCCGCCAAGATGATCGCGCGCGAGGTGCGCCGCGCCGGCCTGGCGGACGTGCTGGGCTACACCGGCGAAGTGAACGTGCAGGGCGAGGACGTAAAGAAGCTGGACGAGTTCGCCCACGAGGTGATCTTCAAGGCGCTGGACCACACCGGCCACCTGTGCGGCATGGCGTCGGAGGAGGAGGCGGACTTCATCCCCATCCCCGAGCGCTTTCCCACGGGCAAGTACTGCGTGCTCTTCGACCCGCTGGACGGCTCGTCGAACATCGAGGCCAACGTGTCGGTGGGCACTATCTTCAGCGTGCACCGCAAGGTGAGCGACCACCCGCGCGGCTGCGTGGAAGACTGCCTGCAGCCCGGCTACAAGCAGGTGGCGGCCGGCTACGTGGTCTACGGCTCGTCGACCATGCTGGTGTACACGACGGGGAACGGCGTGCACGGCTTCACGCTGGAGCCCTCCATCGGCGAGTTCCTGCTCTCGCACCCCAACATCCGCATCCCGGAAAAGGGTCAGCGCATCTACAGCGTGAACGAGGGGAACTACGGCAAGTGGGCGCCGGAGCAGCGGGCGCTGGTGGACTA
>DASTVC010000215.1:0-5932 GCA_035759295.1 Longimicrobium sp.
CGGATGATATGCACGAACGGCCGGGGCTCGCGCGCGCCCCGGCCGTCGAACCATGATCGAGTCCGTCCTACGCGCGCGGCGCCCGCGGAATCTGGCCGGGCGGCGGGGGCGGCAGCTGGGGGCCGGAGCCGCCGGAGCGCAGGGTGGCCGTGTAGATGTCTTCCAGCCGCTGTACGCGGTTGTTCAGACGGCCCACCAGAATGCGGGTGGCGCGCAGGTCGTGGTTGCTTTCGATCAGCATGAGCCCCATGTCGGCCGCGCCCCACAGCAGGCCGGCGAACACGATGAGGCGCGTGGCCTCTACCAGCAGCTGCGGGATGGCGCTCTGCCCCTGCTGCACCAGCCCCATGATGCTTTCCGCGATCAGCAGAAAGATGAGCAGGATCGACAGGATCTTGAACATCCGCGCGATGTAGCGAAGCCCGGCGTGCGGCTCCAGGTCCTCGTCGCGCACGTCCATCTGCGGCGGAAGGTGTGCCGTGCGCGACTCGCCGCCCACGCCGTCCCGCTCGTCCCTGCGCTCCACGCGGATCTCCGCGTCACGTCCGTCGTCCGCCACCGTTCGCTCCTCGTTCCGCGGTTCTCATCATCATCCACCCCCGTCGCAAACCCTTCGGCGCCCGCCGCGCTCACCAGCGGGCGCGGAACCCCCGCGTGTCGATGTGCACCATTCCCTGGTGCCCGCCCGCGGGCGGATAGTAGTGCATGCCGCCCACCAGGTTGGGGTACTTGGCCTCTACCCGGTCTACCGCGGCGCCAATGACCCGCGCGTCGGACAGGTTGATGCGCCCGTCGCCGTTCAGGTCGTCCATGATGCCGTTGTTGTCGTTGTCCACGGCAATGTCCATGGCGTCGCCGTACATGTGCCGCGAAAGCTTGCCGCGGCCCACCGTGTTGCCGCCCCCCGCGTTGTACGCCGGCGTGCGGAACCCGCTCACGGCAAAGATGTTCTCCACCGGGTGCCCCATGGCCTGCAGCTCCTGGATCACCAGCTCCACCTTGTCCAGCACGCGCGGCTGCACCGCCACGTACTTGGGCCACACGTTCTCCTGGCCCTTGGTGAGAAAGTCCTTGAGCTGGATGTGCTCGCTGAGCCAGGTCTCCTTGTTCTGCGGCGTGACCTCGATGAGCCCCGCCGGCGGCCGGTAGACGGGCTTGGGCGCGCCGCCCTGCTCGTACGGCCAGTTGCCGATGCGGTAGTTGCCGATGCGCCCGCCCTGCTTCTGCGAAAGCGGCACCAGCGTGATCACGCTCACGTCCGACGCCGGGCGCACCGCGTCGCGCATCTGCAGCACCACGTTCCAGATCCCCGACTGCCGCGGCGCCGACCCCGCCGGCACCTGCACGCCCGCGCTGTCTCCAGACGGCTGCAGCGCGATCTGCGCGCCCGCGGGGAGCGAATCGGCGCCCGCGGGCAGCCCCAGCGTGTCGCCCTGCTGCACGATGCGCACGCGGATGGCGCCGCTCTGCCCGCCCACGTCCTTTTCGAACTCCTCCTCGAAGCTGCGGACGAACTGGTCTACCAGGAACACCGGCTCCGGCGCCGCGTCCTTGGCCAGCGGGCTGCGGATGAGCTCCGAGCTGATGCGCGCCACCGGCGGCGCGTTGGCCATCAGGTCCGCGCGCGGCGCAAAGACCAGGGTGTAGGTCCACCCGACCAGGAACAGCCCCGCCAGCAGCGTGGCCACGCGGTTGAAGGCGCGCTCCTGCTTTTCCGACAGCCCCGAGCGCTCCCACCGCGACGAAGGCTCCCGTACCAGCGGAAAAAGGAACGGGTCGTGTGTGTATTCCATAGGGCGGACGGCTGATTCATCATCCGTGCCGCCGCACGCCTGCTGCCGGGCGGCTCACGGACGCGGTTCCATGCCTGGCCGGGCCCCTCCCGGCCGCTCACCGCGCCGCGAACGCAAGGTCCCGGCCAGCGTAACCCGTTGCGTGTATGTGTTTTGATGATGAAACGCCCGTACCCCGTCGATCGACGCGCCGTCGGGACTCCGATTTTTTGACTACAGCGGGGGTACGGATGAAAAACGAGAGGACGCGGAAGCCGATCCATTCGACTCCGCGTCCTATCCGTCCGTTTACGATCCCCGTGCGTTGAGCTTCTCTCCTGACCGATTGCACCTCGATGGCACGATCGATACGAAATGTTGCAGATGCGTAAATTTAGTGCAGGCTGATGCGGAGGGCGGTGGCGGGAAGGGAGAAACGACTGCGGGGCGCGGACGACCCGTTTGGGACATCCGCGCCCCGCGATCGGAGCGCTCTCCGCACCCGCGCGCCGGCTTTACATGCCGGCCGCGCGAAGCTGGTCCAGGTCCAGACGGGACGTGGTTGGCGAGTGCTGCGGCCGCTTTTCACCTTCCGGCGCGGGCGCCTCTTCCTGGCGCTGCCGGGCGACGGTTAGGCTTGCCACGATGGCCGCGATGGCAATGAGACTGACACCCAAGGTGCGAATAAGCCCTCCCATCTGGAAGGTTCGTGGCGCGCCGTCCGGAGCGACCGTGCTACCGGAGTGGCAGATTCCGTGCCGAACGATCGTTCGTTTCCGCGCACGGATGCACGGCGTTACCGAACTGATGCACAATCTGCCGTCCCTGCTCGCCGTACATGCATTCAACGCGCGAGACATATGTTTTCGGACAGCGGCCGTTTTCACTCGTTTACCGCGTCCGCTCCGTACGGCATGCGGCTTCGTGTCCCTGTCTGGGGACATCGCGGGCGAGGACCGTGTCTTTCCGCCTCGGAACGGACACGGAGATGCCGGCATCCCGTGTCCGCCTCGGCGGCTTGCCGGGCGCGATGGCGGCGCGCACATTGGGCGCCCCAACTGGAGGTTTGATCCAATGAGCGATGCGCAGCGCGTGCGGGACCCCGACGGCCGCTTCAGCCTGGTCCCCCCGCCCGGGTGGTCCACCGCCCCGGACGACGAAGACGGAGGGCTGGAGGTGTGGCCGGCGGAGGGATCCGGCACTCTTCACCTGATCTCGTTCGACGCCGGCGACGACGACTTTCCGGACCCGGCCGAAGAGCTCTACGCGTTCCTGGACGACCGGGACGTGGAGCTGGAAGAGGACGAGGTGACCGACGTTCCCCTGGAAGACGGCAGCGAGCTCGCCACCGCCGAGTACGAGTCGGAAGACGAGGACGAGGGCGACGTGACCTACTGGCTGGTGGGCGTCGCGACGGGGCCGGGCGCGCTGGTGTTCGCCACCTACCTGTGCCCCGCCGGCGAGCACGAGGCCGAGGCGGAGCTGGTGCGCGCCTCGCTCGCCACCCTGCGCCTCACCGCCGCCTGAAGCCGCGGACGGACCATCGTCATCCACCGAACCCGACAGGAGCCCGCATGCCGCTGCAGCCCGGCGACGCCGCGCCCGACGTAACCCTTCCCGCCAGCGACAAGACGCAGGTCTCCCTGGCGAGCCTGTGGAGCGAGCAGCCGCTGGTGCTGATGTTCTTTCCGCTGGCGTTCACCAGCACCTGCACCGAGGAGCTGTGCACCGTCCGCGACGACATCGGCGCGTACACGGGGCTCAGCGGGCGCGTGGTCGCGGTGAGCGTGGACTCGCCGTACGTGCTGGACCGCTTCCGGAAGGAGATCGGCGCGGACTACCTGTTCCTCTCCGACTTCAACCGCGAGGCCAGCACCGCGTTCGGCGTGCTGCGCCAGGCGCCGGTGGGGCCAGGGCTGCGCAACGCCAGCGACCGCGCCACCTTCGTCATCGGCACGGACGGGCGGGTGAAGTACACGTGGCACAGCACCAATCCCAGCCTGCTCCCCCCGTTCGACGAGATCAAGCAGGCGCTGGGGAACGGGACGAGTGCGTGAGTGCGTGAGTGCGTGAGTGCGGAAGGATAAACGGGTTTGCACGGGTGCGGACGCGTAACTGCGTCGGACGCCGCATGCTGCCGGCCGCCGAGTCCGCGCAGGCGGACTTTGCGATTTCCCAGCGGCGAATTCATTCGCTCCAGCGGGCGGACGGCACGTTACCCGATCAGATCCTCAATGAGCATCATCTGCCCGACGCGGTAGTCCGATCGACACAACGGCCGGGTTCATGCTCCAAATCTGTCCCGGCGCGCCGGGCTGCGTTACATTATCCGGCTCCACCACAGGGAACGCAGGACGATGTCGACGCTACCGCACAACAAGCTGATCGCCGTGCCCACGGGCGCCGCGCAGGTGCTCGAAAGCCTTGAGCACGACGACCACGACGAGCACCGCAACCCCGGGACGGAGCTGGACCTGGACTGGGTAGAGGCGGTGCGCGTGAACCGCAGCGCCGTGGAGCGCCGCGCGGCCACGCTCCCCGGGCGCCGGACGGTCAAGAAGCAGTGGCAGGCGGCGTGGCTGCTGCGCGCCATCACGCTGATGGACCTGACCACCCTCTCCGGAGACGACACGCCGGGCACGGTGCGCCGGCTCTGCGCCAAGGCGCGCCAGCCCGTGCGGCCGGACCTGCTGCAGGCGCTGGGCGCGCAGGACCTGCCCATCCACACCGCCGCCGTCTGCGTGTACCACGCCCTGGTGCCCACGGCCGTCGAGGCCCTGCGCGGCTCCGGCATCCCCGTCGCGGCGGTCTCTACCGGCTTCCCCGCGGGCCTTTCGCCCTGGGAGCAGCGGGTGGAGGAGATCCACGCCTCCGTGGACGCCGGCGCGGACGAGATCGACATCGTCATCACCCGCGCCCACGTGCTCACGGGCAACTGGCAGGCGCTGTACGACGAGGTGCGCGCCTTTCGCCAGGCGTGCGGCGCGGCGCACCTCAAGACCATCCTGGCCACGGGCGAGCTGGCCACGCTGCGCAACATCGCCAAGGCCTCGCTGGTGTGCATGATGGCGGGCGCCGACTTCATCAAGACCTCCACCGGCAAGGAGGCAGAGAACGCCACGCTGCCGGTGGGGCTCACGATGGTGCGCGCCATCCGCGAGTACCGCGAGCGCACGGGGCACATCATCGGCTTCAAGCCGGCGGGCGGCATAAAGACCGCCAAGCAGTCGCTGGACTGGCTGCTGATGATGAAGGAGGAGCTGGGGCCCGACTACCTGCGCCCCAACCTGTTCCGCTTTGGCGCCAGCTCGCTGCTGGGCGACATCGAGCGCCAGCTGGAGCACCACGCCACCGGCCGCTACAGCGCCGCCCACCGCCACCCGATGGCGTAGACGCGAATCGCAGCGATCAATAACAGAACGGCGTGGGGGATGCTGATCCTCCGCGCCGTTCTGCGTCTCGTGGTGTCGCGGGTTGTCTTCCAGCCCCTTGTGCCGCGCGCGAGCGCATCAAAAGGAGCGAAATTCACTGGGATCCGAGTTCACGGTGTCGGATTCCGTACGCACTGGACAGATAGCCCACATCGCGCTACCTTTCGGGCCAGGAGGTGATCCCATGAGCCGATCGATCGAACTTTCCGACGAGGACTACGCGCGCCTGGAGCACGCGGCCGAGGTGGAGGGCATCACCCCGGCCGAGTGGATCGCGCGGCGCATTCCGACCTGGGGGAAGGAACCGGAGCCGTGCTTGAACGGGAAGCCGACACGAACAATGGCGGACGTGCTTGCGGGGCGCGTAGGCCTGTTCGATAGCGGCGACGGGACGCTCTCCGAGAGACACAGCGAGCTGTTCGGGGATTATCTCGAAGAGAAGCGAAAGGCAGGCCGCCTGTGATGTTGTGTGACACGGGTCCGCTGGTCGCGGTCGTCGACCGGCGGGACATCCATCATAACGCGTGTCTTGCTGCACTGGCGTCCATTCCCGAAGGCAGTCTGGTTACCACTTGGCCGTGCCTGACAGAAGCCATGCATCTGGCCTGGAGAGCCGGCGGGGTGGCTGCGCAGGAACAGCTCTGGAGCTTTGTAGCGGACTCTTCCATAAAGCTCGATACGCCGGACCCCGATGAATGGCAGCAGATGCGAGCATTGATGCGCCAGTAC
>DASTVC010000216.1:0-6192 GCA_035759295.1 Longimicrobium sp.
TGTAGAGAGATTCCCGACGATGGGATATGTCTCGCAACGAATGCTCGGCAGCGCACCGCAGCCCGTGCCGTTTATACCCTCTCCCGCTTGCGGGAGAGGGTGCGAGCCTAAGCGAGCGGGTGAGGGCCCGTCGAGCCCGCGCCAACCGTTTGTGTGAAATGGAAGCCGTGGATACATTCCGCGTCCCCCCACGCCTGGATCGAGCTCCAACTCAGCGACACACTCCGGATGAAGCACCGCCGATGACGGATACGCCGATGCACGTGCGGGCCGCGCGCTGGATCATGGCGCGCTCGCAGCCCGCGTTTCACCTGGAGCTGGCGCGGCGTCGGGTGGTTTCGCGGTTCACGCGCGGCGGAACCGTGGAGCGCTACCTGCGCACGGCCAGCCCGCGCGGGCTGCAGCTGGGCACCGGCCACAATCCGCTCCCCGGCTGGCTGAACACCGACGTCCAGATCTTTCGCCTGGGGCACGTGGAGTTCCTGGACGCCACGCGGCCGTTTCCGCTGCCGGACGCATCGTTCGACTACGTGTACAGTGAGCACCAGATCGAGCACATCCCCCTGGAGGCGGGGGAGCACATGCTGCGGGAGTGCCTTCGCGTGCTGCGCCCCGGCGGCGTGGTGCGCATCGCCACGCCGGACCTGGAGCGGATGGCGGCGCTGGCGGCAAGGGAGCTGGATGACGACCAGCGGCACTACGTCGAGTACATCTCCCGGATGCTCGGCCTTCCCGCGCCCGACCCCGCGCGGGTGATCAACAGCATGTTCCGCGCGTTCGGCCCGGACGCGGATACGGGGCACCAGTTCATCTACTCGTACGATTTTCTCGCGGACCGCATGCGCGCCGCAGGCTTTACCGACACGCGCCGCTGCGAGCTGGGCGAGAGCACGCACGACGCGCTGCGCGGCATCGAGCGCCACACCGACGTGATCGGCGACGAGCGCGTGGTGCGCTACGAAACGCTGATCGTCGAGGCCACCCGTCCCGCTGGTTGATCATGCCCGATTCGCTCGTTACGCTGGACCGGCTGATCGACGACTATCTCGCCGGTTCCATCTCGTTCCAGACGCTGGAGTCGCAGTTCTCGCCCGCCTACCTGTTCATGCCCGAGGACGCGTTCCCGGACGTGGAGACGGAGGTGTGGTACGGCGTGGTCCACGAGCGCATCGAGTGGACCCGCGCAGAGCCCACGGCGGAGGAAAAAGCGTTCGGGTGGATGTCGATCGACGACTTCCGCGCGTGGCTGGAAACGACTCGCGCGTCCAAGCCGTAGCGGAAAGAGCCGTGATTCGCACGTCGACGTCGCGAGGGATCTGTTCGCGGACGCGGGATCGATTCCCGCCAGCTCCACTACGAAAAGGCCGGGCCCAGCATCGCTGCTGGGCCCGGCCTTCAGCGCTCGATCGCCGCGGCTCACTACTCCGCGCTGCAGAAGTCGGTGCAGTTGATCCCGCACAGCGTGCGCGCGGACAAGTTGACGCAGTCGCAGGTGTACTCGCCGCAGTACGACGGGCCGCAGGTTTGCCGCTGGGTGTCCGGGACGGGGATGTTCCCGTTGCCCCGGACCGTTCCCCGGGGAGTCCCTGTTTCCGTGTGCGTTTCGAACGAGGTGACCGCCAGGTCTTCGACGTTGAGCTGGAGCTTGCGCATGGGTCCTTGGGGAGAGGGAGGCACTAATCGAATCCGACAAAACCTACGGAATTAGCCTCCACCCTGCAACCGACGAACGCCTCGATCCTGGACAATGCGCCGGCATTTCGCGTAATCTGCCGGTTGCGGCGGCCCGGGAAGCCAGGCGGCTGGCCGCGCCACGCGGGCATCTCCAGAGGATCTGCGACACCCTCCTGAGCAGGCGGGGAGACAACTCCGTGCACCTGCGGAGCGCCCGTTGTACGGTGCGGGCGGCGAGGTTAGATTGGGACGCTTCCCGTAGTTAGCGACTCCGCCCGCACTTCGTCGGCGACCCGTCCCGGCGCGCCGCACAGGCCCGGTTCCCCCGGCAGTATCCCGCACCTCCGCGATGTCGTCCACCGAAGTGCCGCTGGCCGAAGGGCTCACCCGCGAGTTCCTGCTGCACCACCGCATGTGCCCGCGCGAGGTGGCCGCCGACGGCACCCTGCTGGTGGCGGCCTCGGACGGCGCGCTGCTGGACGCGGTGGATGACCTTGCGTACGCCTATGGCCGCGCGGTGCAGGTGGAGCCTGCCTCCGCGGCCGAGGTGGAGCGGCTGATCGAGCGGCTGTCCACCCGCGCCGACCGGCTGATCGAGCTGGCGCAGGTGCACGGCGACGACGACCTGGCCACGGACGTGCGCGACCTGGCCAACCAGCCGCCCGTCATCCGCTACGTCAACCTGCTCGTCCGCGACGCGTTCGACGCGGGGGCCAGCGACATCCACCTGGAGGCGGAGCGCAGCGGGCTTACGGCGCGCTTTCGCCTGGACGGCGTGCTGGCCCCGGCCCCCGAGGCGCCGGCGGAGCTGCACCACGCGGTGGTCAGCCGCATCAAGCTGCTGGCGGAGCTGGACATCGCCGAGCGCCGCCGCCCGCAGGACGGCCGCATCCGCGTGCGGTTGGAGAGCCGCGAGCTGGACCTGCGGGTGAGCACCGTGCCCACCATGTTCGGAGAGAGCGTGGTGCTGCGCCTGCTGGACCGCGGGGGACGCCCCGTCCGCCTCGGTGAGCTGGGGATGCCGGCCGGGGTGCTGGCGGGGATGGAGGCGCTGGCGGCCAAGCCGTACGGAATGGTGCTGGTGACCGGGCCCACGGGGTCGGGGAAGACGACGACGCTCTACGCGGCGCTGGGGCTGCGCGACACGGCGGCGGAAAAGATCATTACCGTCGAAGATCCCGTGGAGTACCAGCTTCCCGGCGTTACGCAGGTGCCCGTGCACCGGCAGGCGGGGGTGAGCTTCGGGGCGGCGCTTCGGTCCATTCTGCGGCAGGACCCGGACGTCATCATGGTGGGCGAGATGCGCGATCCGGAGACGGCGGAGATCGCCGTGCAGGCCGCCATGACGGGCCACCTGGTGTTCAGCACGCTGCACACCAACGACGCGGTGGGCGCCCTGCCGCGGCTGCTGGACCTGGGGATTCCGGACTACCTGGCGGCGGCCACGGTGGATGGAATCCTGGCGCAGCGGCTGGTACGGCGCATCTGCGACGGGTGCCGCGACGTCTATCACCCCGCGCGCGACGCCGTGCGCCGGCTGGCCGGCGACGACATCCCCCCCGACCACTTTCTGCGCGGCGCCGGCTGTCCCGCCTGCCGCGGCACCGGGTACCGCGGGCGCACCGGCATCTACGAGCTGCTGGTGGTGAACGACGCCCTGCGCGAGGCCATCATGCGCCGCGCGCCGCGCCCGGAGATGCGCGAGGCCGCCCGCCGCGGCGGGATGACGACGCTGCGCATGGACGCCTGGCAGAAGGTGCGCGACGGCGTGACGACGGTGGAAGAGGTGCTCCGCGTGGTGCAGGAGTGATCCTCCGCGTCACGCCACGACGGGATGGAACGTTGCGGATGCAGTGGATGCCGAGGATCTCATCAGGTAGGTGCCGTCCGCTGGAGCGAAGGTCGTGCAGCCGGTTGCAAGGGCGAATAAATTCGCGGCAACAACTACACGAAATCCGCCTTCGCGGATTGGCGGCGGCAGTGTTCGGGCCAGCGTGGTGCGCGCCCAAACCTTCGGTTCGCGGCCCGGCGGCGCCCGATGCACCTGCGCGTCCGCTACCGGATTCGCAAAGGGCGTTGGTTCGGCACGGTTACGTGGCATGAAAGGCCAAGGCGCGCCCCAACCCTGTCATTTCGAAGGAGGCGCCGCACGGAACCGTCAGCCGCTCCACGCCTTGGCGCCGAAATCTACTCGCGGATGCTCGTAACCGTTCGTGAGCCGGGATCCCGCGGAATTGTTCTCTCAGTGCCACGCGGAGCCCGTAACCATCCGCAGGATTCGCTGTGTTGAACTGGTCACGAGGCTCGGACAGTAGATTTCTCAGTCGGCGCCAGAGACTACGGTGAAAGACGGGTTCGCGCGGCGCCTCCTTCGAAATGACAATTACGGGATCGCGGTTGGCTTCGCACCCGGCTGATGCGTTCCATCGAGACATCTTATATCCGCCCGGACTGTCGGGCCTGACTCCACACGCTTGATTCACACCATGTCCAGCAACTTCGAGCGACATTCGCTCATCGACAACCACAACCGCAGGCGCGCGGGATTTACGCTGATCGAGATGCTGGTGATCATCGCCATCATCGCGGTGCTGGCGGCGGTGGTGGCGCCGGAGGTGTTCCGCAACGTGAGCGACGCCAACGTGAGCGCGGCCAAGCAGCAGATCGAGCTCCTATCCACCGCGCTGGACGGCTACCGGCTGGACAACCACGCGTACCCGTCCACGGAGCAGGGGCTGGCGGCGCTGCGGACGGAGCCCTCGGTGGGCACGCGGCCGCGCAACTGGCGCGGGCCGTACCTGCGCCGCGCGCTGCCGGCGGACCCGTGGGGGAATCCGTACGTCTACGTGTCGCCGGGGCGCGCCAACCCGCAGGGCTTCGACCTGTACTCGCTGGGCCGCGACGGGCGCGAGGGCGGCGAGGGCGAGGACGCCGACCTGACCTCCTGGGGCGAGCCGCTGGGCAAGTGACGTGAGCGCGGCCACCCTGCAGTTCACCTACCGCGCTGCGCACCGCACCGGCCTGCTGGAGTCCGGCACGGTGCGCGCCGAAAGCGCCGACGCCGCCCGCGAGCTGCTGTTCAGCCGGGGGCTGTTTCCGCTGGAGGTGCGGCTGGAGCGCGGGCGCGAGGCGGGCCGGCCGCGCATGTCCACGCCCGACCTGGCGCTGGGGCTGCGGGTGATGGCCACGCTGCTGGAGTCCGGCCTTCCCGTGGCGCGCACGCTTGCGGCCATGGAGGACCTGGTCCCCGCGGCGTGGAAGCCGGTGCTGCCGTCGCTGCGCGAATCGGTGCGGCAGGGGAACAGCCTGGGCGTGGCGCTCACCGCCGCGCCCGTGGGCTTTCCTCCCTTGGTCGTCGGCCTCGTCCAGGCGGGCGAGGCGGGGAGCGGGCTGGCGGGGGCGGTGGCGCGCGCGGCGGAGCTGACGGAATCGTCGGCGGAGACGCGGCGGGCGGTGCGCGCGGCGCTGGCGTATCCGCTCATCCTGTCGGCGGCGGGCGCGGGGTCGCTGGCGCTGCTGGTGGGCTTCGTGCTCCCGCGCTTCGCCAAGGTGCTCGCGGACCTGGGGCAGGAGCTGCCCCCCACGGCGCGCACGGTGCTGGCGGCGGCGGAGCTGGCGCGCGCGGCCTTTCTCCCCGCGCTGATCGCGCTGCTGGCCGCGGGGGCGCTGTGGAAGGTGTGGACGGGGACGGAGGAGGGCCGCGCCCGCTGGCACGCGCTGCTGCTGGAGATTCCGCTGGTGGGCAGCATCCGCCGCGCCGGTGCCGTGGGCCGGTTCTGCGCGGCGCTGGGCGCGCTGCTGGAGAGCGGCGTCCCCATCTCCCCCGCACTCTCCTACGCCACCCGCGCCACGGGGGACGCCGCGCTTACGACGCGCATCCTGGCCGCGCGCGAGCAGGTAGTGGCGGGGGGATCCATCTCCAATTCGCTGGAGGACCGCGACGCCGCCACCCCCACCAGCGTTCGGCTGATCCGCACCGGCGAGGAGACCGGCCGCCTTGCGCCCATGCTGGCCCACGCGGCCCGCATCGAAAGCGCCCGCGCCGAGCAGACGGTCAAGTCCCTCGTGCGCATCCTGGAGCCGGCGATGATCATCGTCTTTGGCGGCGTGGTGGCGCTGGTGGCCGCGGCGCTGCTGCAAGCGGTGTACAGCGTGAGGCCGATGTGACGAAGTGCGTGAGTGCGGAAGTGCGTGAGTGCGGGAGTGGGCGTTCCGCGTGGTGGCGAGTTCGCGTTGCATACTCACGCACTCACGCACTGACGCACTCACGCACTGGCTTTACCCTCGTCGAGATGATGGTGGTGCTGGCGATCCTGGGGGTGATGGCCGGGGTGGCGGGACTGGCGGCGCGGTCGCTGGAGCGCACGGACCCGGCCTCCGAGCGCGCCGCGATGATCGCCGACGCGCGGCGGCGGGCGCTGGAGACGCGCCGCCCGGTGACGCTCGAAGTGACGGCCGGTGACAGCGTGCGGCGGATGATCGCCTACCCGGACGGCAGCGTGCGCGGCGACAGCGCCC
>DASTVC010000217.1:0-8562 GCA_035759295.1 Longimicrobium sp.
CGTTCACCCGTTCACCCGTTCACCCGCTCACTCGTTCACCCTCCCGCCGCGGCGAGAACCACCAGCAGCGCCCGCTCCACCCCCAGCGCGCCGCCGTCGTTCGCGTACCATTCGTCCAGCGTGTGAATGCCGCCGCTGTCGCCGCCCACGCCGATGGCGATGGACGGGATTCCCAGCGCCATCGGCACGTTGGCGTCGGTGGACGAGCCCACCAGCTCCGCCCGCGCGCCCAGCGACGCGGTGATGCCGGCCGCGGCGCGCACCAGCGGGTGGTCCTCCAGCGTCTCACCGGAGGGGCGGTCGCCGATCAGGTGAACGCGGGCGTGCAGCGGGTGGGTCCCCGCGCGGCGCGACGCGTTTTCCTGCTCCACCGCGTCGCGCAGCACGCCACGCACGCCCTCTTCCATGGGGCCCAGCACGCCGGTGGCCTCGCTGCGCATGTCCAGCTCCATCCACGCCTCCGCCGGAATGGAGTTGATGCTGCTCCCCCCGCCGATGCGCGCCACCGTCAGCGACGTGCGCTCCGGCTGCGGCAGCGGCATCGTCCGGATCCCCCCCGCGGCGACGGCGAGGGCCACGACGGGGTTCGGCACGCCGCGGTCGGACCAGGAGTGGCCCCCCGGACCCTCCGCCTCGATGCGCAGCCGCCGCGACCCGATGGCGCGGTGCACGATGCGCCGCATCCCCGATCCGTCCAGCGCCACGAACGCCGCCGCATTCCGGAATCCGCCATCTTCGCGGAACAGGTGCTTTACCCCGCGCAGGTCGCCGATCCCCTCCTCGCCCACCGTCGCGGCGAAGAGGATCGGGTGCTCGGCGCCGACGGTGGAGCCCGCCAGGACGCGCGCCAGGGCCAGCATTCCCGCCAGCCCGCGGCAGTTGTCGGTGATCCCCGGCGCGTGGATGCGCTTGCCCTTTCGCCGCGGCTCCACGTCCGTATCCGCCGCGAACACGGTGTCCAGGTGCGCCGCGACCACCACGGGCGGGCCCGCCGCGCCGTCTCCGTGCCACTCGCCCAGCACGTTGCCCACGGCGTCGCGGCGCACGCCGGCCAGCCCCATCTCGCGAAAGCGGGCCATCACGTAGTCGCCGCGCGCCTGCTCAGCGAACGAGGGCGCGGGGATGCGCACCAGCGCGATCTGCTCGGCCAGCGTGTCGTCGTCCGTCTGGTGCACGCGCTGCCGCAGCGGGCGGAGCGCGGAAAGGGCCGTCACGTCGCGCAGGGTCGCCGTCCAGGGTCAGGGGGATGAAGCTTGGGAGCGCGGATTGTGCCGCCCCCGGGGCACGCTGTCAAACCCGCCCGCGTTGACTGCGGCACTTTTCTGGCGCTGGGGCGGTGAGTTAGGTTCAGTGTCTGTACAAAAGATGCACGGAGGGACGGCGCGCCCGATCCGCCGCGCCGCACTCCACTTTCCGACCATGCCGCGAGGGCCGCAGACGATGCAGGAGAGCGAGCTGATCTACGACTGGAACGCCCTCGCAGGGTCGTTCGACTACTCCACCCGCCGCGGCGTGCAGCTGAACGACGAGACGCTGCGCGACGGGCTGCAGTCGCCGTCCGTGCACGATCCCGCCATCGAGGACAAGATCCGCCTGCTGCACCTGATGGACGAGCTGGGCATCGCCAGCGCCGACATCGGCCTTCCCGGCGCCGGCCCCCGCGCCGTGCGCGACGTGGAGGCGCTGGCGCGCGAGGTGGTGGATTCCAGGCTCGCCATCCAGCCCAACTGCGCCGCCCGCACCGTGCGCGCCGACATCCAGCCGATCATCGACGTCTCGCAGAAGGTGGGGATCGGGATCGAAGCGGCCACCTTCATCGGCTCGTCGCCCATCCGCCAGTACGCCGAGGACTGGACGCTGGAGCGAATGCTGCGCGCCACCGAGGACGCCGTGACCTTCGCCGTGGAGAACGGCCTGCCGGTGATGTACGTGACGGAAGACACCACCCGCGCCGCGCCCGAGGTGGTCAAGGCGCTGTACCGGACGGCGATCGAGTGCGGCGCGCGGCGCATCTGCGTCTGCGACACCGTGGGCCACGCCACGCCGCACGGGGTACGCCAGCTGATCCGCTTCGTCTTCGACGAGGTGGTAAAGCCCAGCGGCGAGAACGTGAAGGTGGACTGGCACGGGCACCGCGACCGCGGGCTGGCAATCCCCAACTGCCTGGCGGCCATCGAAGAGGGCGCGCACCGCATTCACGGCACCGCGCTGGGCATCGGCGAGCGCTGCGGCAACGCCGAGATGGACCAGCTGCTGGTGAACCTCAAGCTGCTGGGGCTGCACGACCACGACCTGTCGCGGCTGAACGAGTACGTGACGCTGGCGTCGCAGGCGTGCCACGTGCCGCTGGCGTACAACTGGCCGGTCTTTGGCGAGGACGCGTTCCGCACGGGGACGGGGGTGCACGCCGCCGCCATCATCAAGGCGGAGAGCAAGGGCGACGCGTGGCTGGCGGACCGCATCTACTCCGGCGTCCCCGCCGGCTGGTTCGGCCTGCACCAGGTGATCGAGATCTCGCCCATGAGCGGCATCAGCAACGTGCGCTACTGGCTGCGCGCCCACGGCTACGACGCCGCCGACGAGCGCCTCTGCGCTGCCGTCTTCGAAGCCGCCAAGACCTGCGACCACACCTTTACCGACGACGAGGTGCACGCCCTCTGCCGCGCCCATGCCGTGCAGATGGCGTCCGCGGGGGCGCGGATGGCGGAAACCGTGTGACCGCCCCGCGGTCCTGGCGCGAGGGACCGGCCGCGGCGGGTTTCACGCAGAGGGCGCAGAGAAGAACGGACGAGGACGCAGAGGGAAAACCTCCGCGTCCTCGTCTTTTTTCGCCCCCGTGCTTCTGCTGGATCCGGAGATGGCCCACGTCCGGTGCGTTGCAGACACACCCCTCCCCCGCAGTTTGGGGGAGGGGTCGACGGCCGTTGCGAGGAACGAGCAACAGGCCGTCGGGGGAGAGGGCCTCCCCGCCGCAGACGGGGTGCGCACGAAAAACCCGCTGAGTCTGTGAGGACTAGCACTTTCCCCCGATCAGGTGGGGCGCGCATGGGCGCCAATGGGGCGCGCGTGCCGCGAACAGGGGCGGAGTGGACGACGGGCGCACGGGGTCCACGGCCTTCGTAAGCTCATTCCGGACAACGGATTGTGAACACAGGGCGGAAAGTGTGTAGCGGGGTCTGCCTTTTGCGCACACAAGGCGCCACTCGGAGCCACGTCTCCGGGGCCATTCCCTCCCGCTGTTCGGTATCCCTCCCGGTCGCCCCCCGCCCGCGGAGAAAGGCCTGTCCATGATGCACCTCTTGATCGTTTCCGGCGTCCGCTTTTATCGCGAAGGGCTTTCCGAGGTGCTGGCCGGTCGCGCGGGCGTCGCGGGGTGCAGCGCCGCGCTGGATGCCGCCCAGGCGCGCGCGCTGCTGGGCGCCGAGCCGCGTCCGGACGTGGTGCTGCTGGACGTGGCCGTCCCCGAGGCGCGGGAGCTGGTGGCCGGCGCGGCCCGCGCGGGCGCCCGCGTCGTCGTCATGGCCGTGGGCGGGGCCGACGACGCGCTGCTGGAGTGGGTGGAGCTGGGCGTGGCGGGATACGTGGGATGCGACGCCTCGCTGGAGGAACTGTGCGAGACGGTAGAGGCGGCCGCCCGGGGCGAGCTGCGCTGCTCGCCGACCATGACGGCCACCCTGCTGCGCCACCTTTCCGGCCTGGCCGGGATGGTGCGCACCGCGCGGCACGCGGGCGCGCCCGTGCGGCTGACCTCGCGCGAGCTGGAGATCGCCCGGCTCATCGCGGGGGGGCTGAGCAACAAGGGGATCGCCCGCCAGCTGGGCATCGAGGTGGCCACGGCCAAAAACCACGTCCACAACATCCTTCGCAAGCTGCAGGTGGAGCACCGCGGCGAGGCCGCCGACTGGCTGCGCCTGCACGCCCCCGCGCCCGACGCCATGGACCGGAGGCTCATGACGGTGTAGATCCCCTCCCCCCTTTCCCGCGCCCCGCCCGGGGACGAACGTGCAGCCCGTCCGTCGTCCCCCGGTCCCTCCCCCTTTCCCCCTCATGGCGGATCAGGCGCGGGTCGTCCTTGGAATGCTTCCGCCGCTGCTGAGCGGCATCGTGCGGCGGCTGCTGGCGGCGACGCCGGGCGCGGCCGTGGTGGGCGAGGCCGCCGACGCCGCGGGGCTGGCGCGCGCCATCCGCCTGCATCGCCCCACCGCCGTCGTGGTGCAGACGGAGGACGACGCGCTTCCCCCCGAGCTCTGCCGCCTGCTGTGCGAGGTGGCGGGGCTCGCCTTCATCGGCATCAGCCGCGACCACTCGCGCGCCACGATGTTCGTGCTGCGCCGCGACCGCATTCACGACCTGGGCCCCCGCGACCTGGTCTCCGCCGTCCTGGCCTCCGCCGGCGACGGCCCCGAGCCCGTCCACCGCGCCGCGCCCGTCTGATACCAGATTCTCGGCTTGATTGTGCACTCCGGCCCAAAAGAATGCCTCACACGGAGGGCACGGAGCACACGGAGGACAAGGAGAAGCACAGGGGCCCTTCAATCCTCTGTGCCCTCCGTGGCCTCCGTGTGAGACGGCAGTAGAAATCCGGGTGCACAATGGATCATGAGATACGGTATTGGTTCCAAATCCGAAAAGAACAACAGCGGGGGGTACAGAGGAACAGAGAACAGCCAGAGAAACAGAGGAACTGCGGGTGTCCTCTGTTCCTCTGGCTTTTGTCTGTCCCTCGGTACCCCTCGCCGTTTCCGGGCTTGCATGAAGACCGGGTTTTCCGAAGCCGGTGCCGGACGGGGAGGGTGTAGGCCGCGGGTCCAGGCCGGGGTTCAGAACGGCGGCGGCGGAGGTTCAGGACGGGTGGACCGGACCTGGGCATCCGGGTCCATTCCGGCCACGGCGCCGCACGGCCAACGTACCGGGCGAAAGGACCGCCGCGCCCCGCTCCCCCCGCCGCCGCGCCCCGCCATGGCCGCATCCATCGACCCGCCGTACGCGACGCGCGGCATCCGCACCAGCGGGACCGGGGCGTGACCACGCTGGCCACGGACCGCTTCAACGCGGCGGTCACGGCCATGATCGGCCGCCTGAACACCTTTCTCCCCCCGGACGGCGTGCCGCCGCGCCCCGCGAGCATGACGGTGCTGGAGGCCTCCGAGCGGCCGGTGGGGGTGGGGAACGTTCAGGGGAACGTGGAGCGGGGGCCGCTGGCGGTGCTGGGGGTGCGCGGCGGACGGGTGCAGGCCCGGGTGCGCTACGACCTGCGCGCCGACACCCCGCACGACGCCGCGGCCGCCGTGAACCTGCTGCAGCAGAAGGTGCGCGCCGCCCGGCTGGACCCGCTGCTTCCCTGGATCCACGACTTCCTGGTCCTGGAGCCGGACGGCGGCGTGCCGGCGGCGCCCATGGGGGCGGGGGAGGGGTGGCGCCAGAGCGTGGAGTTCCGCGTGCTGTTCGAGTACCGCTACGAGGACCCCGAAGAGGCGGGCTCGCTGATCGTCCGCATTCCGGTGGAGCTGCGCGGCGAGCAGCACGAGGACGACACGGTGACGCGCGAGCTGACCCGCTGGGACCGCGAGGCGGCGCCGCCGCTGGTGCTGCGGGGGCCGCGGACGGTGGGGCGGCTGACGCTGCTGTCGTTCACGGGCGGTATTCCGTCGGGGCAGGTGGTGGTCCGGCGCACCTTCGACGGCGCGCCCCCGGCCACTCCCCGTGGCTCCATGGCGTCGTTCGCCGCGTCGGTGCTGGGCCCCGCGGGCGGGCGCAACGAGCAGGTGACGCTTGCCAGCGTGCAGTCGCTGCTGAACGCCTTTGCCGTGGCGGGCGCGGACGTGATGCTGGCCCGCCTGGGCAACCCGCCCAACCTCCCGCCGCAGGGCGTGCCCGCGGCCTTTACCCCCCGCACGCTGGATGCCCTGCGCGGCGTGCGGCTGCAGACCGCGACGGACCGGCTGGAGATCCGCTACGCCGCGGCGAAGTTCCCCGCGGGCTCCAACGCGGTGGTGTACCTGGGGACGGCACGCGGCCCCTTTGTGTAGGCACCTGGCGAGACTTCCCACAACCCGGAGACGGTGGACATGAGCGAGATGATACTCCCCGGCGTCTACATCGAGGAGCGCCCCGAAGGGCTGATCTCCGCGGGCCAGATCACGGTGGGCAACGTCGGCATGGTGGGGACCGCGCGAAAGGGCAAGCCCAACACCGTGGTCCAGCTGGGAAGCTACGCCGACGCGGTGGCCGCGTTCGGCACCTACGACGCATACGATCCGTTCTCCGGCACCCCGGCGCTCTCCCTGGTGCGCGGGCTGGAGCTGGCGTTCAACAACGGGGCGGCGCGCGTCTACGCCGTGCGCGTGGCGGGGAACACCGCCGCCACGGCCGCGCGGGTGCTCAAGGCCGACGACAACACCGACGCCCTCACCCTGGCCGCCCCGTCGGCCGGGTCGTGGGGCAACGACATCGAGGTGAACGTGTGGGACGCCACCACGGCCGCCGTGGTGCAGAGCGAAAGCCACCCCGGCACCGGCGGCACCGTGCAGCTGAGCCGCACCGTGATCGCCAACGACCCGCGCACCCGTATCCGCGTGCTGAAGGGGGGCGTGCTTACGGCGCTCAGCGTGAAGTACGACCCCGACGTGGCGGTGGCCGGCTCGGCGGTGATCGACCGCAGCGGCGGATCGGTCACCTTCTTCGCCGGCGAGGAGCCCACCGCCGCCGACACCGTGACCGTGACCTACGTGGTGCCGGCCGCCAACGCGCGGCGCGTTACCCTGCGCAACGGGCCGGTGACGGAAACGTTCACCGTCGCCGACCTGGCGCACCTGGAGTCGCAGCTGGAGAACGCCGACACCCCGTCGCAGCTGGCCACGGCCACGCTGGCGGGGGGGCAGGGCGCCAAGCTGCCCAAGAAGTCGGGCGCCGAGGACGAGTTCAAGAAGTTCGGCGCGGACGGAAACACCGTCGGCACCGACGACCCCGCCGCCTCGCCCGCCGACTACAAGGCCGGGCTGGACAGGCTGGCCAACGAGAACGTGCACATCGTGGTGGCCGCGGGGCAGAGCGCCGGCGTGATCGCCGACGTGCTGCTGGCCCACGTGCAGAACGCCTCCACCGACCTGAACCGCCGCGAGCGCATCGCCGTGGTGGGGAGCGGGCCGGTGGCCAGCGTGCAGGCGGTGCCCCCGCCCCCCGTCACCAGCGGGCGGGTGATCTACGTGGCGCCGGGCATTCGCGCCAACGACGCCGTGGCCAAGAAGGCGGTGGAGCTTCCCGGCTCGTACGCCGCGGCGGCGGTGGCGGGAATGCTGAGCGCGCGGCCCCCCCACGTGAGCCTGACCAACAAGCAGGTGGCCGGGGTGTCGGGCGTGGTTCCCAAGCCCTCGCCCGCCGACCTTTCCGCCCTGGTGGAGAACCGGGTGCTGGCGCTGGAGGAGCGCAACGGCATCCGCCTGGTCAAGGGGATCACCACCGACGACCCCGGCGGCCCGTTCCGGCAGATCACCACCCGCCGGATCGTGGACTACGCCCGCTTCGGGGTGCGCAGCGCGGCGCAGCCGTTCATCGGCCTGCTGAACAACGACCGCGTGCGCAAGGCCATGAAAGGGGCCATCAACGGCTTCCTGGCCGGGATGGTGGACGACGAGATGCTGGTGGGCTACGAGCTGGACGTGACCGCCACGCGCGAAGAGGAGATCCGCGGGATCGCGCGCGTGACGATGACGGTGAAGCCCACCTTCAGCATCGACTACATCAAGGTCACCATGTTCCTCGGCTAAGGAGAACCGGAGATGCCCAACACCAACGTTTTCCGCGGCACGGACGCCACCCTCACGCTGGCGGTGGAGGCCACCCCCGAGGGGCAGGCGGCGGAGGAGATCATCAACTTCTTCCAGCTTTCCCCCGTGGGCCGGGCCAGCAACGTGGAAGTCTTCGTGCGCACCGACCTGGAGACCTTTCACGAGATCGGCCGGCGGCACCCGGTGTCGCTGCGCCCTGGCAACATCTTCGTCAGCGGCAAGGTGGACCGCGCCTACATCAACGGCGCCCTGCTGCGCCTGCTGCTGGGCAAGGGCGCGCTCACCGCGCGCGAGGCCGAGCCGTACGCGCAGCCCTCGTTCAACCTCATGCTGGACGTGAAGGACCCAGCCGTCCCGGGCACCAGCAGCACGCTCACCGTCCACGGGGTGAAGTTCGAGAACTGGGCGTACTCGCTCCCGGAAGCCGACTTCGTGATGGAGTCGGTGACGTTCAAGGGGCTGTTCATCACCGTGGACGACGTGGAAGGGGGCGCCTGATCCATGGCCCTGACCGCCGAGGAGCTGCTGGCGGGCGGCCAGCTCACCCACGAGCTGGAGCTTCCGGCGGCGCTGCTGCCGCCGGACGCCGCCCGCGCCGATTCGCGGGTGGTGCTGCGCCCGCTGACCGTGCGCGACCTGCAGCGCATTGGCCGCGCGGCCCGCGACGACGACGGGCTCTCGGCCGCGCTCATGATCAGCCAGGCGCTGGTGGAGCCGGCGCTGCGCGCGGACGAGGTGGCGCAGCTTCCGGCGGGGCTGGCGCGGTTCCTGGTGG
>DASTVC010000218.1:0-4309 GCA_035759295.1 Longimicrobium sp.
CGTAGCGTGGGATAAGCCGTGAGCCGGCGCCCACCCGGGGGGCGGCGCCGGCAGCAAGCGAACGGCGGCGTTGTCCGGCCCGCGAAGGGGCGGCCGGACGGTACGGAGTTCAAGCGGATCCGGGATTCGGCTGCGGCCCGCGCGCCCGCGTCGCGAACGCGGGAAGAATCGTCACGGGCAAAGCGGTCCCACAGGATGCAATCGACAGGCCATGCCCGGCAAGTGTTTGCCCTTTGGTGCGCGTGGAAAGTTCTTGCCGGACGGGAGTTTTTGCGCGGGTGGGGACAAGGTGACGGGGTGTTGAAGTGATGGGCCAGGCTTTCGCGACCCGCGGGGGCCCTCTCCCCCGACCGGCCTTTCGCTCGTTCCTCGCGACGGCGGTCGACCCCTCCCCCAACTTCGGGGGAGGGGTTGGCGTTTCCTCGACTACCGTGCATGTAAACCACCCCTCCCCCGCAGTTTGGGGGAGGGGTCGCCGCGAGCCGCGAGGAACGAGCGGCGAAGACGGCGGGGGAGAGGGCCCGGGCGTTCCACGCCCGTAGCTCACCCTCACACCCTCACACCCTCACACCCTCACACCCTCACACCCGTTCACCCGTTCACGAATGGCGTGGCGCTTGCGACTGAGGCGCCCCAGCCGCCACGCCGGGCGGCGCTCCTTTTTCCCGTCCACCGCGCGATGAGCCACACCGAACCCGACGCCTCCGACAGCCACGCCCCGGCCCCCATCGCCGAGGTGCTGCGCAGCCAGGCCCGGCTGCGGGCGCTGGTGGAGTCGGACGCCGTCATGGTGTGGACCACCGACGCCGGCGGAATGGTGGAGGACATGCCCGGCTGGCGCCGCCTGACCGGGCAGACGCCGGAGCAGGTGCGCGGCGCCGGCTGGATCGACGCCGTGCACCCCGACGACCGCGCGGCCACCCTGCTGGCCTGGGACGTCGCGCGGCGGGAGCGCGGGACGTACCACGCCGAGTACCGGGTGCGGCTGGCCGACGGCTCGTACCACTGGTACCACGCGCGCGGCATTCCCGTGCTGGGCGACGACGGAGAGGTGGTGGAGTGGGCCGGCACCCTGCACGACGTGGAGGCGCGGCGGCAGGTCGAAGCGGAGCGCGACGCGCTGGTGGACGGGCTGGAGCGCCAGCGCGCCGAGGCCGAGGCGCACGCCCTGGCCGCCTCGGAGTTGGCGGCGCAGCTGCAGGACCAGGCCGCCGAGACCGAGCACCAGATGGCCGAGGCGCAGGCCATGGCCGAGGAGCTGGAGGCCGCCAACGAGCAGTTGGCCGCCGCCCACGCCGCAGCCCAGGCCGCGCTGGAGGACGAGGCCCGGCTGGTGGAGACGCTCCACCGCATCGGCGTCTCCCTGACCAGCGAGACGGAGCTCAGCCGCATCGTCCAGGCGGCCACGGACGAGGCCACCACGCTCTGCGGCGCCCAGTTCGGCGCGTTCTTCTACAACGTGCTGAACGAGGCGGGCGAATCGTACACGCTCTATACGCTCTCCGGCGTTCCGCGCGCGGCGTTCGAGCGCTTTCCCATGCCCCGCAACACCGCCGTCTTCTCCCCCACCTTCCATGGCGAGGGGGTGGTGCGCAGCCCGGACATCCGCAAGGACCCGCGCTACGGCCACAGCGCGCCGTACCACGGGATGCCCAAGGGGCACCTCCCCGTGTGCAGCTACCTGGCGGTGCCGGTGATCGGCCACACGGGCGAGGTGCTGGGCGGCCTGTTCTTTGGCCACGCGCAGCCGGACGTGTTCACCGAGCGCGCCGAGCGGCTGGCGGTGGGGATCGCGGGATGGGCGTCGGTGTCGATTGAGAACGCCCGGCTGCACGACGCCGAGCGGCGGGCGCGGGCGGCGGCGGAGCGGGCGGCGGAGCGCGGGCAGCGGCTGCTGGAGGTGGCGGAGCGGATGGCGCGCGCCCTTTCTCCCGAGCAGGTGGCGGAGGTGGCGGTGGAGCACGGGATGCACGCCATCGGGGCCGATGCGGGGTCGATGGCGCTCCTGGACGAGGAGGCGGCGGAGTTCACCCTGGCGGGCTCGCGCGGCTACCCCGAACCCAGCGCGGAGCGGTTCCGCCGCTTTCCCGTGCAGCCCGGCGCGCCCATGTCCGACGCCGTGCTGGGGCGCGACACCGTGCTGGTGCGCGACACGGCGGAGTGGAGCACGCGCTTTCCCCGCACGGCCGACGCGGCGGTGGCCACGGGATACGAGGGGTACGCGGCGGTGCCCATCGTGGCCGACGGGCGGGCGCTGGGGGCGCTGGGGTTCAGCTTTCGCGCGGGGCAGGCGTTCGACCCCGGCGTGGACGTGTTCCTGGAGACGCTGGCCGGCCACTGCGCCAGCGCCCTGGAACGCGCGCGGCTGTACGAGGCCGAGCGCTCCGCCCGGGCCGAGGCGGAGCAGGCCAACCGCGCAAAGAGCCAGTTCCTGGCCAGCATGAGCCACGAGCTGCGCACGCCGCTCAACGCCATCGGCGGCTATGTGGAGCTGATCGAGCTGGGGCTGCGCGGGCCCACCACCCCGCAGCAGATGACGGACCTGGACCGCATCAAGCGCGCGCAGCAGCACCTGCTGGGGCTGATCAACGACGTGCTGAACTTCGCGCGGCTGGAGGCAGGAAAGATCGCGCTGGAGCTGCGCGACGTGCCGCTGGTGGAGGTGATGGACGAGGTAGAGGCGCTCATCGAGCCGCAGGCCGCCGACCGCGGCATTCTCTACGGCCGCGGCGATGGCGGCGCGGAGGTGATGGTGCGCGCGGACCGCGAAAAGCTGGAGCAGGTGCTGCTGAACCTGCTTTCCAACGCGGTCAAGTTCACCGGCCCCGGCGGCCAGGTGTCGATGGACTTTTCCCGCGCAGACGGCCAGGTGCGCGTCCACGTGCGCGACACCGGCTGCGGCATCCCCGCCGAAAAGCTCGACGCCGTTTTCGAGCCCTTCGTGCAGGTAGATCCGGACCTAACGCGCACCCGCCAGGGCACCGGCCTGGGCCTGGCCATCAGCCGCGAGCTGGCCCGCGCCATGGGCGGCGACCTGACCGTCGAGAGCACCCTCGACGAAGGCAGCACCTTCACCGTCCACCTCCCCGCCGCGGAAGCGGGAGCGCCGGGCTGAGCCCGAGGCGAATCACGCCAGTCGAGGTCGCGAGGCGCGCATCTCCGCGGTCGCGTTCCGGCCACGGAAGGTCGAAGTCAACGCGTGGCAGTTCGGACAGAGAAAACGCAGGTTCTCGCGCCGATTATCCCGGCGGTTCCCGTTGATGTGATCCAATTCCAGGGGCATCGGCTGCCCTCGCCATTCCGTGCCTTCGCACTCGTAACACCGCCGTTCCAGCACTCCTTCACGCAGAAGGCGCTGGGACAGGGTCTTCGTGTTCTCGTACTCGCTGTTCTCAACCAGGATCACGTCCAGGGACCGCCGGGACGCCAGGTTCAGCCGCGACTGGCCACGAAGGTGGCCGGAGCCGGCGAAATGGGACGTATCGATTCCCAACCGCCGTACGTGCTTGTGGAAGGTCTTGTAGTTATCTCCCCTTCCCTGCACGTTCAGCCGTTTGAGCGCTTCGCGGACGGTTTTCGACTCTGCGACGGCGGCACGAAGGTCGTCGTCCGACCAGCTCGGACGTCGGCCTTTGGGAATCTGCAGCCCGAGCGCGGCAGCCCGTGCCAGAACGGTTTTCGGGTTCTTGAGGCCGAGCGCGCGCAGTACGTCAGCAACGCAACGCGCCTGGGCGACGGCGGCCTTTAGCTGCTCGTCGGTCCAGGCGCGGGGCATTCCGGCAGGTTGTCGGGGGAAGCGGAGGGCCGGGGACTCGAACCCCGAAGACCTTTCGGTCGGCTGATTTCAAGTCAGCTGCCTTACCATTAGACTAGCCCTCCAGGGCTCCGGAGCCGCGAGCGTCGGGAGATGAACCTCCACCCCCGACGCGTAATCCGGAGGATTGAATCTCGTCTTTCCAGCGGCTTTCGTCAACGGGAGACGGCCCGTCTCGCGCGGGAGGCAGGGCGAGCGGCAGGCTTTCAGAAAGTGGGGCGCGGGCTTATGTTCCGGGCGCCCGAGGCTCCAGACGAGGGCTTCACCGTTCGCGCGGTTTGCGAATCTCCCGAAGGTCCCTGACGATCCCGATGGCTACTCTGATGCGTGCCGCCCGCGCGGCGCTCGTCTTCTCCGCGCTGGTGTCGGCGCCCGCGGTGGCGCAGCAGGCGCCCAGGCAGGGCACGCCCGCCGCGCGCCCCGGCGCGCTGCCGCCCATGCGCGCGCAGCCCCCGGCGCGGCGCCCCGCGGCCCAGCCGGCGGCGCGGCCCGCCA
>DASTVC010000219.1:0-5268 GCA_035759295.1 Longimicrobium sp.
CAGCGTGATGCTCTTCGTAATCGGGAGGATCCGGCCCCACACCAACCTCGCCCGGCAGTTTCGGGGGAGGTGGGCGAGTGGTGCTCGCCCGGAGGGGGCCTGCTCGGACCCCGCCAAAGCGCGTGGGAATCGTCGGTGCGCGTCACCTCTCTCCCGCGCTGTTTGCGGGGGAGAGGCCGGGAGAGGGGGCCGCCCGCGGACGCCAGCGTGATGTTCTTCGTAATCGGGAGGATTCAGCCCAACACCAACCTCCCCCGGCAGTTTCGGGGGAGGTGGGCGAGTGGTGCTCGCCCGGAGGGGCCTGCTCGGAGCCCGCCGAAGCGCTCCGAACCTCAGGCTCATCTCATCCGCCCCCTACACCGCGATCCGGATCCGCCCGTCCACCGCCACGCCGCCTTCGGCGAATGCCATCCACGGGTTCACGTCCATCTCGCGGATGGCGTCGTGGTCGCCGACGAGCTGCGAGATGCGCTGGATGGTCTCCTCCACCGCGCCCAGGTCGCTGGCGGGCTCGCCGCGCACGCCCTCCAGCAGCCGGATGCCGCGGATGGCGCGCACCATCTCGGCCGCGTCCACGTCCGTCACCGGCTGCACGCGAAAGACGACGTCCTTGAGCGCCTCCACGTAGATCCCGCCCAGCCCGAACATCAGCACCGGCCCGAACTGCGGGTCCAGCGTCATCCCGATGATGGTCTCCTTGCCGCGCGGCACCATCTTCTGCACCAGCACCCCATCCACCAGCTCCGCGCCGATCCCCGCGCGCGCCGGCACCTCCGTCGTCAGCCGCGCGAACGCGGCGCGCAGCTCCGCCTCGTCCTCCACGCCCACGATCACCCCGCCTACGTCGGATTTGTGGATGATGCGCTCCGACAGCACCTTCATCACCACCGGCCAGCCCAGCTCCGCCGCCGCCCGCGCCGCCTCGTCCGCCGTGCGCGCCACGTGGTAGGGCGCCACGGGGATACCGTACGCCTCGAGGACGCGCATCACCTCCGTCTCCGACAGCTTCTCGCGCCCTTCCGCGCGCGCGGCGGCGATGATGCGCTCCACCACCTCCCGATCGACCTCGAAGGCGTTCACCTGGCCCACGGGGCGCTCCAGCCAGCGGCGGTGCCGGTACATGGCGGCCAGCGAGCGGACGGCGGATTCCGGGAAGCGGTAGCCGGGAATGCCGGCCGCGTTCAGCTCCGCCAACCCCTGTGGCAGCCCTTCGCGCCCCATCAGCACCGCCATCACCGGCTTCTCGGACTCCGCGGCGACGGAGACGATGGCCTCGGCCACGTCTTCCTGGCGGATGCCCAGCGGGGGGACGAAGGTGGCGATCACCGCGTCCACGTTGGGGTCCGCCAGCACCGCCTCGACGGCGATGCGGTAGCTCTGCGCGTTGGCGCTGGCGATCATGTCGATCGGGTTGGCCAGCGACGCCTCTTCGGGAAAGTGCTTGGCCAGCAGCGCCGTCGTATCCTCGGAAAGCGCCGTCACCACCAGCCCGTTGGCCTCGCACGCGTCGGCGATGATGATGCCGGGGCCGCCCGCGTTGGTGACGATGGCCACCCGGTTGCCGCGCGGGATGGGCTGGTGGCTGAACGCCATCGCCAGGTCGAACATCTCCTCCACCGTGTCCACGCGGATCACGCCGCACTGGCGCAGCAGCGCGTCCGTGGCCGCGTCCGTCCCCGCCAGCGCCCCCGTATGTGACGACGCCGCGCGCGCCCCGGCCCCCGTGCGGCCGGACTTTACGGCGATGATCGGCTTCTTCTTCGTGATCTCCCGCGCCAGCTGCGTGAACTTGCGCGGGTTGCCGAAGTTCTCCAGGTACATCAGGATGACGCCCGTCCGCTCGTCCTCCGCCCAGTACTGGATGAGGTCGTTGCCGCTGACGTCCGGCTTGTTGCCCACGGAGACGAACTGGCTGATGCCGATGCCGTACTCCTTGGCGTAGTCCAGGATCGTCACCCCCATCGCCCCCGACTGGCTCATGAAGCTCACGGGGCCGGCCGGCGGCATGGTGGGCGCGAAGGTGGCGTTCATCGACCGGTCCGGCGCCGTGTTCAGCACGCCCATGCAGTTGGGGCCCACGAGGCGCATCTCGTAGCGCCGGACGATCTCCATCAGCGCCTTCTGCCGTTCCACGCCGCTGCCGCCCACCTCCGCGAACCCCGCGGAGATCACGACGAGCCCCTTCACCCCCTTGCGCCCGCACGCCTCCGCGGCCTCGACCACGTGCTGCTTGGGGACGACGATCACCGCCATGTCCACCTCGTCCGGCACCGCCTCCACGGACGGGTATGCGCGGATGGAGTGGACGGAGGCGGCCGTGGGATTCACGGGATAGACCGCGCCCGCGTAGCCGTGGCGGACGAGGTTTTCCAGGATCTGGTAGCCGATG
This sequence comes from Longimicrobium sp., assembly GCA_035759295.1. GTDB lineage: Bacteria > Gemmatimonadota > Gemmatimonadetes > Longimicrobiales > Longimicrobiaceae > Longimicrobium. The sequence goes on from DASTVC010000219.1 coordinate 2,390, forward strand.
GTGTTGGGCTTCCGGCTCGCTCCGATGACGGCGATGGAGCGCGGGCGGAAAATGGCGTCGAGCAAGGCGGTAGGGAGGGTACAAGGGTACGAAAGTACGGGACGCACAGGCACTTCCTGGGCGCGAGGCGGGAAATCTACGCGGCGGCGGGCGGGGCTCCAAACGCCGGTGGATGGGGAGTGGATCGGCGGGGCGGGGGGAACCTGCGGGCGGATGACGACTACAACGCACCGGCTCGCGCGCGGGTGGCGTGCGCCGGCGGTAGGCGGATGACGGGCAAGCCGTTATCATTCAACGAGTCACCCGCTCCCACTTTCCGGATCCCGATGCCGATTTCCTTCTCTCCGCGCGGACTGGTCCGCCTGCCGCTGCTCCTGGCTACGCTGCTGCTGTGCGCGCTCGTCCCGTCGCAGGCGCGCGCGCAGGACCATGCGCACCACGCGCAGTCCGCGGCCGCCAAGCGCGCGCCGCATCCCACGCCACGTCCGGGGATCACGGCGGCGCGGGTGCTGTCGCCAGACTCGGTGCCGGAGCGGTCGAGCGAGGTTTACACCATGGCGGCGCGCATCCCCAGCATTCTGGACGGGCTGTACTGCCACTGCGACTGCCACGAGCGCGACGGCAAGCGCTCGCTGCTGGAGTGCTTCGAGGACGAGATGGGCAGCACCTGCGGCATCTGCAGCGGCCAGGCGCGCCTCGCGTATGAGATGTCGCAGCAGGGCAAGTCGCTGCGCGACATCCGCAAGGCCATCGACGCACAGTACGGCAGCTGAAGATCTTCGGGGCGGATGACGAAAGGGCGGCCGGAAGACTCCGGCCGCCCTTTCGCGTGGTGGATCACGTCAGGCGCTTCCTGCGGCCGGGGTCGTGGATGAGCTCGGGAAAGTCGTAGAGCATCACCCCCTCGTCGGTAAGCGTGGTGGTCACGCGCACGCCGTCGTCCAGAGAGCGCAGCGTGGACTCGGCGTCCTGGATGGACCAGCCCAGCTTGGCCGCCACCTCCGTCACCGTCAGCTGCCCGTCCTCCGACTCCGCCAGCCGCAGCACGGCAAGCTGTCGCTCGCCCGCCGTTACCTGCGATGCCTTTTCCTCCGCCTGCCAGGCAGAGCGCAGCAGCAGCACGGCCACCCCTGCCGCCACCACGGCCGAGAACAGCGACGACTGCCAATCGTCGCCGCCGTCGATGAACGCCGTCGCGAAGATGAACGCGATGAAGAACAGGACGTACGCCCAGATTCGTTTTGCCCGTGTCCCGCGAGGTGTCGCCATTGGGGATTGTGGTAGGGGGTAGAGGATGCGGACTCAAGTTGATTGGACACCCGGTAATCCGCCAGATGGAGGATGCCTGAGAACGTGCGAATCTGATTGGGTAACCCGCCGTCTGCCTGCTGGGATGTCGTACAGCCCGCCGCAAGGGCGAATAAATAAATTCGCTGCAACAACTACACGAAATCCGCCTTCGCGGATTGGCGGCCCCGGTGTTCGGGCCAGTGCAGTGCGCGCCCAAACCTGCGGGCATCCTTCGGACTCGGCGGCTTGGCGGCATGCGGCGTCCCAAGCACTTGCGCGTCCGCAGCCGGCGACCCCATGCAGTTGAAGCCCCGTCTGGCGAGCGCAAGCGAGCCGGACGGGGCTTATCGCTTTCCCAGCAGCGGGTTTACCCGCTCATCCCCCGCTCATCCCCCGCTCATCCCCCGCTCTCCCCGCGCTCATCCCCTCGCCGAGCATCCTTCACCCTTGCCTCCACATCTCCACCGCTTTATCTTTCCAGCCGGATGAACGGATAGATGATGAACGCCCCCGCGATCTTCGACCGCATGTCGGCCCTGGCCGACGCGACCCGCAGCCGGCTGCTGCTGCTGCTGGAGCGGCACGAGCTGACGGTGGGCGAGCTGTGCAAGGTGCTGCAGCTTCCGCAGTCCACGGTGAGCCGCCACCTCAAGCTGCTGGGCGACGAAGGGTGGGTAAGCGCGCGGGCCGAGGGCACCAGCCGCCGCTACCGGATGCCCGCCGACCGCATGGACGCCGACGCGCGCCAGCTCTGGCAGCTGGTGCGCGGACAGGTGGCGGCGCTGGGCGCGGCCGAGCAGGACGCGCAGCGGCTGCGCAGCGTGCTGGCCCAGCGCTCCACGCGGTCCCGCGAGTTCTTCTCCAGCGCCGCGGGCGAGTGGGACCGCCTTCGCGCCGAGCTCTTCGGCCGCCGCGCGGACCTGGTGGGGCTGCTCGGACTGCTGGACGAGTCGTGGACCGTCGGCGACCTGGGGTGCGGCACGGGGCAGATCTCGCAGTCGCTGGCGCCGTTCGTCCGCCGCGTGGTCGCCGTCGACAGCTCGCCGGCCATGCTGGACGCGGCGCGTGCGCGGCTGGCGGAGCTGCAGAACGTGGAGACGCGCGAGGGCGAGCTGGAATCGCTCCCCGTCGCCGACGGCGAGCTGGATGCCGCCATCGCCTTCCTGGTTCTCCACTACGTTACCGAGCCGGGCGAGGCGCTGGCCCAGGCCGCGCGGGCGCTGCGTCCCGGCGGACGGCTGCTGGTGGTCGACATGATGCCGCACGACCGCGAGGAGTACGTCCAGGCCATGGGCCACGTATGGCAGGGCTTCGAGGCCGCGCGGCTGGAGGGGTGGATGGCGGAGGCAGGGCTGGGCGCGTTCCGCTACGTCCCGCTCCCCCCCGATCCGGCGGCGAAAGGGCCCGGGCTGTTCGCGGCCAGCGCACGGAAGCCCTCACCCGCGGCGCCCTCACCCGCGGCCTGAGAGCCGAGGAGCGCTTTCGGAGGATGTGGCGCGGGATGGTGGGCCGCCCCCCTCCCCGACCCTCCCCCACAAACTGCGTGGGGGAGGGAGAACGGCAGAAAGCTCGTCGCAGCGGGATCGAAT
>DASTVC010000220.1:0-6354 GCA_035759295.1 Longimicrobium sp.
TCTGGATCGTGGGCGCGGTGGTGGCGCTGATGGGCGCGCTGACCATCGCCGAGCTGGCCGCCATGTATCCACGCTCCGGCGGCATCTACGTCTTTCTGCGCGAGGCGTACGGGCCGCTGCCGGCGTTTCTCTTCGGCTGGACGGAGCTGCTCGTCATCCGCCCCAGCGCGCTGGGCGCCATCGCCATGATCTTCGCGGAGTACGCCGGGCGGCTGTTCGGCTACGGCGAGGGATGGGTGAAGTGGGTGGCGGCGGCCGCCATCTTTCTCCTTGGCCTGGCCAACATCCGCTCCGTCAAATGGGGCGCGGCCGTGCAGAACCTGAGCACGGGCGCCAAGATCGCGTGCATCGTGGGGCTGGCGATCGCCGCGTTCCTGCTGGGCGACGGCGGGGGCGGCGCGCTGGCCAACCCCAACGGGATGGCGCCCGCGTCGTGGATCGGGTTCGGCCTGGCGCTGGTGTCGGTGATGTGGGCGTACGACGGCTGGGCGGACCTCACCTTCATCGCCGGCGAGGTGAAGGACCCGGGCCGCACCATGCCGCGCGCCATCATCGGCGGGGTGCTGGCGGTGGCGGCCATCTACCTGTCCATCGTGGCCGCGTACCTGTGGGTGATGACGATGCAGGAGATGGCGGCCAGCACGCTGGTGGCCTCGGACGTGGCGCAGAAGGTGTTCGGCGCGGTGGGCGCGTCCATCGTGGCGGTGATGGTGATGATCTCTACCTTCGGCGCGCTGAACGGCAGCACCATGACGGGGCCGCGGATTCTGTACGCCATGGCGGCGGACGGAAACTTCTTCAGCCCCATCGCGCTGGTGCACAAGCGCTGGCGCACGCCGTACGCGGCCATCGGGCTGGCGGCGTCGCTGGGGATCGCGTACGTGCTGGGCCGCAGCTTTCAGCAGCTGTCGGATTCGTTCGTGCTGGGCATCTGGCCCTTCTACGCGCTGGCGGTGCTCGCCGTCTTTCGCCTGCGCCGCACCCGCCCGGACCTGGAGCGGCCGTACCGCACGTGGGGCTACCCCGTGGTGCCCATCGTTTTCCTGGTCGCGGCAACGGGGATGCTGCTGAACTCCGCCATCAACAACGCCCGGGAGACGCTGTTCGGCTTCGGGATCATCCTGGCTGGCATCCCCGCCTACTACCTGTGGCAGGCACTCAAGGGGCGAAAGGCCGCGCGCGAGGGGCAGGCGCGGTCGTAGGATCGGACCGCGCCTGACGGGGCTGAGTGCTTCGAACGGCTCCGCGCAGGCCCCCTCCGGGCCGGCACCACCGGCCCACCTCCGCCGAAACTGCCGGGGGAGGTTGGGTGTGGGCCGAGTCTGGAGTCATTCGGACGGCGCGGAGCGGGATGGTGGGCCGCCCCCCTCCCCGGCCCTCCCCCACAAACTGCGTGGGGGAGAGAGGTGCGACGCACCTTTCCGGAGCGGGATCGAAGTCCACCTCCCCCAGGGTTTTTTGGGGGAGGTGCGAGCCTGAGCGAGTAAGGGGGCGCCTTCGGACGCAGTGCGATCCCTGGCGAAGCGCGACCGAATTCTCCCCTCTCCGTGAGGAACGAACGGGGAGGGGCCGGGGGAGGGGCACCCCGCGGACGCAGTTCGATGCCGTTCGACGCTCCTGTGACACCGCCGCCGCAGTTCGACATCCACCGTCCATCCTGCGACACCCAGAGCACTTCTGGACGATCTGTAGTGAATCCGGACGCCTCCTATCGTCAACTTTTACAGTCACTTAGGCCGTCTTCACCGTCCAGCGGAAGGCGGTTCGGCGGGGCTGTGGGCGCAGGATTTGCGGCGGGCGATCGGACCGCATTTGGGCGGAGTTGGGGAACCTTCCGGGCGTCCGAGGCTATCAAGCGCCGGCGACCGGGCCACGGGTGCGTCCGGAGAAAAAGATTTGACTTTGGACGCTTTCGGGCCTACATTGACCGGTTATGACGGACATCCGGGAGACAAGCCGCTCCGCGTGAACTGAGGGCAGCGGGGCCTCGTACACCACCGAGGCTCGCTGCTCTCGTCATTTTACCAAAAGGACGAGCTAACATGTTTTTGAGCTCACGGGCCCTGGACTCGTTCGATCAGTACCTGCAGGATGTTGAGAAGTATCCGCTGATCGACGATCCCGCCGAGGAGCGCGCCCTTGCCCACCGGGCGCGCGCCGGAGACAAGCAGTCCGCCGAGCGCCTGGTGACGGCGAACCTGCGCTTCGTGATCTCCTACGTGAAGAAGTACCAGGGCCGGGGCCTTGGCCTGGCCGAGCTGGTGTGCATCGGGAACGAGGGGCTGCTCAAGGCCGTGAAGAAGTTCGACCCCGACAAGGGCGTCAAATTCATCTCCTACGCCGTGTGGTGGATTCGCCAGACGGTGCTGCAGGCGCTGGCCGAGCAGACGCGCTCGGTGCGCATTCCCCTGAACCAGAACTCCAACCTCGTCCGCCTGTCGCGGGTGGAGACGGCGCTGACCCAGCAGATGGGTCGCTCGCCCACCGACGAAGAGATCGCCGACGACATGGGCGAGCCGGTCGACACCATCCGCGCCCTGCGCCGGGTGGCCGCCAGCGAGCTTTCGCTCGACGCGCCGCTTGACCGCGGCGACCGCGACTCGGCCAGCTTTGGCGAGCGCTTTGCCGGCAGCGAGGCCGACCAGATCGAGGAAGAGGTCGAGGCCCAGGCCCGGCGCGAGTTCCTGGAGAAGATGTTCGAGAAGTACCTCACCGAGCGCGAGCGCAAGATCCTGTACCTGTACTACGGGCTGGACGAGGGCGAGGAGCGCACGCTCGAGGAGATCGGCAGCATGCTGGGGGTTACGCGCGAGCGCATCCGCCAGATCCGCAACCGCGCCTTCGAGAAGCTGCGCGAGAGCCCCGACGGCCACGCCCTGGAAGGGTTCTGGGCGCTGTCCTGAGACCGGCGGCGGACGCTGCACCATAGACGGCGGACGGTAAAATCAGCGGAGGGTGGAGACGGGCTTGCGTCTCCACCCTCCGCTGTTTCGTGAGGATGAAAAGAACGCCCTCACGCATCCACTGAGACGTATAAGTCAAGAAACGACGCCGATGATGAGCTCATTCGCGTCCATTCGTCGTGCACTCCCGTGACGGAAAAAGAGAACGGATTGCGCAGGTCCCCGTCTCCGCATTTCTTTGTTCCTTCTGTTTACTTGAGCACCGGAGCTGAATTCCCTTGAAGGAATGTCGAAGAGGGGTTATCGTATGGGGTATGAGGTGGAGTACACGGATGAGTTCGACGAGTGGTGGGAGGACCTCGACGCGAAGGAGCAGGCGTCCGTCCGAGCTGAAGTGGAGCAACTGGTGCAGTTCGGGCCCTTTCTACGCTTCCCGCATTGCTCGGGAATCTATGGATCGCGCCACGGGCGCATGCGGGAGTTGCGCGTTCAGCACCGCGGGCGGGCGTACCGCATACTTTACGCGTTCGATCCCCGCCGAATCGCGATCTTGCTGATCGGTGGCGATAAGACAGGGGATGATCGTTGGTACGAGCGTTACATCCCGCTCGCGGACGACCTCTACGATCAGCACCTCCGGGAGATCTCGCGGAAACGCCACGGATCTTCAGGCTGGCGCGGCGATGGTACTTGAGCAGGAGGCAGAAGATGGCGAAGAAGTTCAGCGACCTGGTTGCTCGGATGTCTCCCGAGAGCCGAGAGCGTTCACGCGCGCTGGCGGAGCAGATGATGCGCGAAATGCCTCTCGTGGAGCTAAGGCAGGCGCGCGACTTCACGCAAGCCGAGCTCGCTCAGGCGCTGGGGACCACGCAGGCCAGCGTATCGAAGCTCGAGCGCCGCAGCGACATGTATCTGAGCACGCTTCGGCGCCTTGTCGAAGCGATGGGTGGTGAACTCGAGATCACGGCGCGTTTCGCCGATGGGGAGATTCGACTGGGCCAGCTCACGGTCTCCGAGCCCGAGCCCACCCCGGTCCCTGCCTAATACCAAGCGAACAGCCCCGGGCCCTCCGGGGCTGTTTCGTTTGAGGGCGGCTGCCTACATTCGCTGCGCTCCGGGCATCCGCCCGATTTTGTCCCCGCAGCGTGGTTTTCCTGATGAGTGATTCGTTTGCGAACCGCGTGCGCGCGGACTTTCCCGTGTTCGAGCGGCGGGTGGGCGGCAGGCCCATCGCGTTCTTCGACGGGCCCGGCGGCAGCCAGGTGCCCCGCCAGGTGGCCGACGCCGTGCGCGACTACCTGCTGATGCACAACGCCAACACGCACGGCTACTTCGCCACCAGCGAAGAGACGGACGCGGCCATCACCGGCGCGCGCGAGCGGGTGGCGGCGCTGCTGAACGCGCCCTCACCGCGCGAGGTGGCGTTCGGCGCCAACATGACGACGCTCGCGTTCCACCTGTCGCGCTCGCTGGGGCGCGAGTGGGGGCAGGGGGACGAGATCGTGGTCAGCCAGCTGGACCACCAGGCCAACGTGGCGCCCTGGGTGCGGCTGGCGGAGGACCGCGGGATGACGGTGCACGTGGTGCCCTTCAGCCCCGAGACGTTCACGCTGGACCTGGATGCGCTGGACGCGGTGCTCTCGTCGAAGACGCGGCTGGTGGCGGTGGGGGCGGCGTCGAACGCCATCGGCACGGTGAACGACGTGGCGGCGGTGGCGGCGCGGGCGCGCGCCGCGGGAGCGCTCAGCTTCGTCGACGCGGTGCACTACACGCCGCACCGGCAGCCGGACGTGCAGGCGATCGGCTGCGACTTCCTGGCCTGCAGCGCCTACAAGTTCTTCGGGCCGCACGTGGGTATTCTGTGGGGGCGCGCGGAGCACCTGGAGCGGCTGACGCCGTACAAGGTGCCGCCGGCCAGCAACGCCGCACCCGAGCGGTGGGAGACGGGGACGCTGAACCACGAGGGCATCGCGGGCACGGGCGCGGCGGTGGACTGGATCGCATCTCTCGGCGAGGAGCCGGCAACGCACCTGCGCGAGGCGCTGTGGGGCGGATATGCGGCCATCCACCGCCACGAGTCGCGGCTTTTCGCGCAGCTGTATGGCGGGCTGACCTCCATCCCCGGCGTGCGGGTGTACGGGCCGCCGGAGGACGGGGAGCGCACGCCGACCGCCGGGTTCACCATCGACGGCGTCACGCCGGACGAGGCGGCGCGGCGGCTGGGGGTGGAGGGGATCTTCGTGTGGAACGGTGACTTCTACGCCACCACCGTCTGCGACGTGCTGGGGCTTTCGGACTGCGGCGGGCTGATCCGCGCCGGCGTGGCGCCGTACACCACGGAAGAGGACGTGGAGCGGCTGATCGACGGCGTGGCGCGGCTGGCCGGCGGGTGACGGCGATCCGCCGATGACGGAGCCGGGGGTGGTTCCGTTTCGCTGGGACGTGCGGCGGCGCGAGCAGTTGGGGCGGCTGCTGGATGCGCCGATTCCGAACGACCGTGACAAGGAGTATTACGGATGGCGCTGGCCGCTGCCGGGGCTGCTGAACCCGCTGCGCGAGTGCTGCGCGCGGGTGCTGACCGGTGCGGGCGACGCGCGGCTGGTGTTCGTGGGCCGCTCGCCGGAGAGCCTGTTCGACTACCTCACCGGCGCGCTGGCCGACACGCCATGGGCAGACCGCTGCGACCTGCTGAGCGTGTCGCTGCCTCCGGAGGTGAACGCCGCGCTGCCGCATGCGTTGCGGGCCCTGCGCGAGCAGCACCGCGCGTTCGGCCTGCACCCGGCCGCCATCGCCTCCGCGCCGCGGCCCATCGCGTTTGTGGACCTGGTGTGGAAAGGCCGCACCTTCGGCCAGCTTTCCGCGTTCCTTTCGCGGTGGGCGCGCGACGAGGGGGTGGACGTGAATGCGGTGCGCCGCCGGCTGCGCTGGGTGGGGATCGCCGTCCGCGGCAAGAACAGCCCGAACGCCTGGCGCTGGTTTCAGCAGCTGGAATGGGCGGCGGAGTACTCCCGCCGTGCGCTGCGGGGCGTGTCGGTGACCTACGGGCTGTGGACGTACCTGGGCGACGACCAGGTAAAGACGATGCCGTCCAACACCGTCGACCGCTGGGGCACGGACGATCTCGCGCACCCCATTCACGACACCGAGCGGCTGGACGCGCTGCAGGAGGCCTTCCGCATCCACCACGCGGCGCGCCAGCCTGAGGAGCGCGAGCGGTTCGCGGCGGAGCTGGTCGGGCGGCCGGAGATGCGGGAAGCGTGGCTGCGCTCGCTGGTGGTGGCGCTGCGGCGGTAGGGTTCGCGTAGTACCGCGCAGCCGGAGCGGTGTCGGGCGGATATCGAGCCGGGCCCGCAGCCGGAGTGGGTTCGGCAGGTATCCACTAAGCCCCGCAGCCGGAGCGGCTAAAGCCGCGGGCTGGAACGGCGATAAGCCCCGTCTCCGCTCGCTACGC
>DASTVC010000221.1:0-2105 GCA_035759295.1 Longimicrobium sp.
CCCCCTGCGCAGCGCCGCTCCGGCCACCGCGCAGCGTGCGTTTCGGGCCTCGCCCGGTGCCGGGCCAGCCGATACACGCCTGGCGCCGCCCCTGTCCCGCAACCCCTGCTCCATCCCCGACCTGATGAGCGGATTTCTACAGCGGCTGACCCGTCGCAAGCCCATCGCCGAGCTGCTTCTGGAAGAAGGCAACCCCAACGCGATGAAGCGCGAGCTGGGGGCCGGCGACCTGATCATGCTCGCCATCGGCGCGGTGATCGGCGCCGGCATCTTCTCCTCCATCGGCACGGCCGCGGCGGGCGAGATCAACCCCGACGGCCACGTGGTGCGCTACGGCGCGGGGCCGGCGCTGGTCATCAGCTTCATCCTGCTCGGCCTGGTCTGCGGCCTGGCGGCGCTGTGCTACGCGGAGCTGGCGTCGATGATTCCGCAGGCCGGCAGCGCCTACGCGTACTCGTACGCCACGCTGGGCGAGCTGATCGCGTGGATCATCGGGTGGGACCTGATCCTGGAGTACGCGGTGGGCAACGTGGCCGTGGCGGTGGCGTGGAGCGGCTACTTCAACTCGTTCCTCAGCGGATTCGGCATCACGCTGCCCGACTTCCTGACGCACGGGTACCGCGCGGTGGTCAAGAGCAGCGACCCCGAAGTGCGGGCGCTGCTCGACACGGCGCCGCACATCGGCAGCATCCCCATCCTGATCAACATCCCGGCGTTCGCCATCGTGATGGCCATTACCTGGCTGCTGATGCTGGGCGTGCGCGAGAGCGCGCGGGCCAACAACATCATGGTGGTCATCAAGCTGCTGGTGCTCACGCTGTTCGTGGTGGTGGGCGCCATCCACATCGACACGGCCAACTTCACCCCGTTCGCGCCCAACGGCTGGCGGGGCATTCACCAGGGCGCGGCCATCGTCTTCTTTGCCTACATCGGGTTCGACGCCATCAGCACCGCGGCGGAGGAGACCAAGAACCCGCAGCGCAACATGCCCATCGGCATCCTGGGCGGCCTGGCCATCTGCACGGTGATCTACGTGATCGTGGGGCTGGTGGCGACGGGGCTGGTGCCGTACGCGCAGCTCAAGGGCGCGGATCCGCTGGCGCAGGCGCTGCAGCTGGCGGGGCTGGGGACGGCGGGGTGGATCGTCTCGTTCGGCGCGGTAATCTCGCTTACCGCGGTGCTGCTGGTGTTCCAGTACGGCCAGCCGCGCATCTTCTACGCGATGGGCCGCGACGGGCTGCTGCCCAAATGGTCCACCAAGCTGAGCACCAAGGCGCGCGTGCCGTACGTCACCACGCTGGTCACCGGCCTGGTGGTGGCGATCGGCGCGCTGTTCGCGGACGAGAACGAGATCTACGACCTCACCAACATCGGCACGCTGTCGGCGTTCGCCATCGTGTGCATCGGCGTGCTGGTGCTGCGCATCAAGGACCCGGACCGGCCGCGCCCCTTCCGCGTGCCGTTCGTCTGGCCGGTGACGCTGATCGGCGCGGGGGCCTGCATCTACATCATGGCCGGGCTGCCCAAGCACGCGTGGGAGCGTTTCGGGATCTGGATGGCGGTGGGCCTGGTGCTGTACTTCGCCTTCGGATACTGGAACAGCACCCTGCGCAACCGCCCCGGTGTCGGCGAGCCCGGAGCGCCCAACAGCTGACGCGGCTTCGGTGGATGGGGTGATGGATCGAGGCGGCGACTCCCAACGGGAGCCGCCGCCTTCGTTCGTGGGAGCATCTTGCGGGACGCGGGCGGAGTGACGGCCGAGTCTCGCGCGACCCTCGGGGCGCTGTCCCCCGCCGACTTCGCCGCTCGTTCCTCGCGGCTCGCGGCGCCCCCTCCCCCAAACTGCGGGGGAGGGGTTGTTTGCGCCTGGGTCGACCGAGAGAGAGTGCGGGCGGCGGTATGCCCCTTGCTCCCCCACCGGCCGGCTCGCACGGGTGCACCGCGCGGGGAATCGCACAATGTGGAGGGTGGGATGAAGGAGATGCACAGCAGGGGCGACGTCGACGCGGCGCTGGGTGAGGAGACGGCCATCCTGTTCAAGCACAGCACGCGCTGCCCCATCAGCGCGGCGGCGCGCGCCGAAATGCAGCGCTTCATGGAGCTGA
>DASTVC010000222.1:0-11198 GCA_035759295.1 Longimicrobium sp.
GTACTCGGTACTCGGTACTCGGTACTCGGTACTCGGTACTCGGTACTCGGTACTCGGTACTCGGCACTCGGCACTCGGCACTCGGCACTCGGCACTCGGCACTCACGCACTCACGCACTCACGCACTTACGCACTCTCGCACTTGACCTCCAAACCGCTCGTCCCCGCGTCCAATCAGCCGGTCATCCAGCCGGGCTCGCGGACGCTGATCATCATCAACCCCGCGGCCGGGCAGGCCGACACGGAAAAGGTGCTGCGCCTGCTGGCCGGCGCCTTTGCCGTGCGCGGCGCCAGCTTCGACGTGATGCACACCGCCGGCGCTGGGGACGCCCAGCGCGCCGCCAAGGAGGCGGTGGCGCACGGCTACCGCGCCGTGGTGGCCGTCGGCGGCGACGGCACGGTGGGCGAGGTGATCACGGGGGTGGCGGGGACGGATGTGCCGGTGGGGATCGTGGCCAAAGGGACGGCCAACCAGGTGGCGTCGAACCTGGGCATTCCCCGCGACATCGAGTCGGCGGTGGAGGTGGCGGTGAACGGCGTCCCCGCGCCCATCGACCTGGGGCAGCTGGACGACGGCCGCTACTTCGCGCTGGCCGCCGGCGCCGGGTGGGACGCGGCGGTGATGGCCACGGCCACGCGCGAGATGAAGGACCGCTGGGGCTTTGGCGCGTACATCTACGCCGGGCTGCAGGTGGGGGTAAAGCCGCCGCGCCACCGCTACCGCATCGTCGCGGACGGGCGCGAGCTCAAGGTGCGCGCGGCCATGGTGCTGCTGGCCAACATGGGGCAGTTCGTCGCCAACACCATGCCGCCCGTGCAGGTGACCGTCGCCCCCGACGTCAGCTACCAGGACGGCAAGCTGGACGTGTGCATCTTTGCTCCCAAGACGGTGGCGGACGTGGCCACGCTGGCGTTCCGCGTGCTGCGCGGCCGCTTTGCGGGCGACAAGCGGCTCATCTACTTCCAGGCCTCGGAGATCACCATCCACGCCGACCCGCCCGCCGTCACCGAGGTGGACGGCGAGCCCATCGGCGTCACCCCCCTCAGTGCCCGCGCCGTCAAAGGCGGCGTCACCATCCTCATCCCGCGCGTGTGATGGTGTGATGGTGTGATGGTGTGGATACGAACCGATCCGCGATCCGACGGCAGTTGAAGCCCCGCGCAGTTTGCGGGGCTTTCCGTTGTGGTTGCGGCGGCTTCAGCCGCTCCGGCCGCGAAGCCGGATGGTCTCGATCCACGCGATGATCGGAAACAGGCGGATTGCGCAGGGGTTGTCCGTGTTGTAACGATTAATCATCAATCGTCATCCTCCACCGGCCCGGGCGCCCCCACGCCCGGCCGTGGGTCGAACATCCCGTAATCCATCCATGCCCGCCGCGCACTTTCTTACCTCCGCGGACCCCGCCCGCTGGCCGCGCCTCGCCCTGCAGGGGCTGGTGGCGCAGGCCGCGCTGCTGGTGCGGGCGGGGTCCGAGGCGGGCGAGGGTGCACCGGATCTGCATCGCACGCTGCGCGGCGTGCTGCGGCAGGCGCTGGCGGCGGGGGCCGAGGTGGCGGCGGACGGCTGCCTGGCCGCGCCGCTGCACAACGCCCGGGGCACGCCCGTCGGCGCGCTGGGGGTGGCGGCTCCGGGGCGCGCGTGGACGGCCGAGGACGCGGCGATGCTGCGCGACCTGGCGGCGGGGGCAGCGGCGGAGGGGGTGGCCCTCGAGGCCGTTGAAGCCATGCGCGACAGCGAGGAGCGCTTTCGCGCCATCTTTGCCCGCGCGGCCATCGGCGTTCTGGTGGTCGACATGGACGGGCGCATCCTGCAGACCAACGCCGCCTTTCGGCGCATGGTGCGCATGCGGGCGCGCGAGCTGCGGCGGATGTACTTCTACGAGCTCAATCATCCCGACGACAACGCGGCCAACCTTCCCCTCTTCCGGGACCTGGTGGAGGGCCGGCGCCAGGCGTACCAGATGGAGAAGCGCTACCGCCTGCGCGACGGCACCGTGGTCTGGGTGCACCTGGCCACCTCGGTGGTCCGCGACGGCGAGGGGCGGCCGCGGTTCTGCGTGGCGATGGTGGAGAACATCACCGAGCGCAAGGCGATGGAAGAGCGCCTGCGCCACGACGCCCACCACGACGTGCTCACCGGCCTCCCGAACCGCACCCTGCTGCAGCAGCGCCTGACGGACGCGGCGGGGCGCGAGGGCCCGTCGGCGCCGTTCGCCGTGCTCTTTCTGGACCTGGACCGCTTCAAGGTGGTGAACGACTCGCTGGGCCACCTGGCCGGCGACGCGCTGCTGCGCACCGTGGCCGCCCGTCTGCGCGGCTGCGCCCGCCCGGGCGACACCGTGGCCAGGTTCGGCGGCGACGAGTTCGTGCTGCTGCTGGACGGCGTGGCCGACGCGACCCAGGCGGCGCGGCGCGCGGACGAGATCCAGGGCGCGCTCGCCGCGCCGGTGGACGTGGGCGGATACGAGGTGTTCACCAGCGCCAGCATCGGCATCGCGCTGGCGGGGGGCGACGGGCCGGGGCGCCCGGAGCACCTGCTGCGCGACGCCGACGCGGCCATGTACCGCGCCCGGGCCCTGGGCGCGGAGCGGCACGCCGTCTTCGACCGCAGCATGCACAGCGAGGCGCTGCGCCGCCTGCAGCTGGAGACGGAGCTGCGCCGGGCGGTGGACCGGGGCGAGTTCCGCGTCTTCTACCAGTCCGTGGTGGAGCTGCAGACGGGGCGCACCCGCGGCTGGGAGGCGCTCGTCCGCTGGGACCACCCCGAGCGGGGCCTGGTGGGGCCCGACGAGTTCATCGGCGCGGCGGAGGACACGGGGCTCATCGTCCCCCTGGGCCGCTGGGTGCTGGGCCAGGCGTGCCGGCAGCTCCGAACGTGGCAGAACGGCGGATCGCAGGGCGAGCCCCTGTTCGTCTGCGTAAACCTGAGCGCGCGCCAGTTCCTGGATCCGCGGCTGGTGGGGGAGGTGGAGGCCGCCGTGGCCGAGGCCCGCCTGCCGCCGGGAAGCCTCAAGCTGGAGCTCACCGAGAGCACGGTGATGCGCGATCCGCAGGTGGCGCCGGCGCTGCTGCGGCGGCTGCGGCGGCTGGGGATCCAGATCTACCTGGACGACTTCGGCACGGGCTACTCCTCGCTCAGCCACCTGCACCAGCTGCCGCTGGACGGGCTCAAGATCGACCGCTCCTTCGTGCGCCCCACGCTGGACGCGCCCGTGGTGCAGACCATCCTTACCCTGGCGCACAGCCTGGGCGTGGGCGTGGTGGCAGAGGGGATCGAGGAGCCCGCCCAGCTGGCCGCCCTGCGCTCCATGGGCTGCCGCATGGGCCAGGGCTACCTCTTCTCGCGCCCTCTGGACGCCGCCTCCGTCGTCATCTGAGACACATCCCGGATCCGACCGACCCGTGGGCGCCTGCCTCACACGGAGGGCACGGAGGTATTTTGGGGCTCATCGCGGATCTGGTTGCAACCGGCGGGTAACGCCCTGCAGGGGTGGGATCACACGCGCTGCAGTGCATGGTGTCAGGGCACATCGGCAGGCGGGGTTGCTCCACACGTGTGTGGATGCGTCGGGAACGGCAGATGGATGGAGGCGCGGCAGGGAGCCATCCGCGTTTTCTGGGAGATACCTATCCCGCCATCCTCGTTCCCAGCCGGGCGCCGACCGCGGGCCGCAAGCGAACCAGAGCCAGGCCTCCACGAACACCTGATGCGCGATCTTGCAAAGCTTGGGTCCGCGAGAAGCCGGGCGTTCCCCAAGGAGCCGCGCGCGGGGACGGTTCGCGGGATCGCGCCTCGGGTGAAGCCGGAATGGTAGGTCGCGGGGCGCTGCGGCAGGAAAGGGGTTGCTCCACACGTGTGTGGATGCGTCGGGAACGGCAGAGGGATGGGCGCGCGGCAGGGGGCCATCCGCGTTTTCTGGGAGATACCTATGCCGCCATCCTCGTTCCCAGCCCTGCGCCGACCGCCTGCCGCAAGCACACCGGAGCCGGCCTCCACGCACACCTGATGCGCGATCTTGCGAAGCTTGGGCCCGCGCGAAGGCCGGGGGCGTTCCCGCAGAGGTGCGCGCGAGGGGAGGGTTCGCCGGATCGCGCATCGGGTGCACCCGGAATGGTGGGTTGCGGGGCCCTACGGCGGGAAAGGGGTTGCCAGAAAAAACGCGGATGGCCCCCTGCCGCGCTTCTATCCGTCCGCCGTTCCCGAGGTCCCCAGGGAAGCCCGGTGCGACCCACAACGGCCGACGTACAGGACGGATCGCGCATGGTGAACCCGCCAGCGCTTTCCGTCCCGCGCGGCGTGCAACAAAATCCGCGATGAACCTATTTTTTCCTGTGCGTCCTCCGTGCCCTCCGTGTGATACCATTTCTTTCCGTGCGTTGTGCGACCAAACGACGGAAAGCATCATGCGGAGAACGCGGAGGAACTGATGAGGCGCGGAGGCTCTTGGTCGCTCTGCCGCGCCGCTCGGTTTCCTGCGCGCCTCCGCGCGAACTCTTTTCCTTCGATCCCAAAAGAAGAGCGGGGCGGCGCCGAGTGGCGCCGCCCCGCTTTTCATCCACCGTCCGATGCCAGGCTTACAGGCCGAAGGCGGCGGCGACGTTGATGCGGCCCTTGCCGTAGGCCGGGTCCGTCCCGGGCTGGCCCAGGTCGTCCGCCGACTGCGTGATGCGGGCCTTGAGGTACGCCGGGTCGGTGTTGCCCTCGCTGGCGATGAGCGCCGCGAAGCCGGCCACGTGCGGGGCGGCCATGCTGGTGCCGCTGATGCCCAGCGAGAAGGCCGACCAGCTGGTGGGCGAGTTGAAGAAGCGGTTGCGGCAGACCAGCACGCCGGGGTTGATGGTCATGCCCGAGCAGGCGGCCGTGATCGCCACCGCGTTGCCGCCGGGGGCGGCCACGGTGACCGCCGAGCGGCCGTAGTTGCTGTAGCTGGCCAGCGCGTCGATGTTGGTCCAGGGACCGTTCACGCTCGCGGCGCCGGTGGGGCCGGTGGCCGACACGCAGATCACCGTGGGCACGCTGCAGTAGCTCTTGTAGCCGTTGCCGTCGTGGTCGATGTCGAGCTTGGAGTTGCCGGCCGAGACCACCACCGTGGTGCCCTTGCGATGGGCGTAGTTGAACACCTGGTTCAGCGTGGCCAGGAACGAGGGGCCGTTGCCGCCCTGCGCGCTGGCGTCGCGGCGGTTGAAGGCGCCGCCCAGGCTCATGTTGATGATGGGAATGCCGTTGTCGGCCGCGTACAGAATGGCGGCCAGAACGCCGCTGGTGGGGCAGCTGGCGGCGTAGCCGTTGGCGGCGGTGCCCGGCGTGCAGACCTTCAGGCCCACGAGCTTGATGCCCGAGGTGATGCCGGCGGCCAGGTAGCCGTTGCTGGTGACCGTGCTGCCCACGTGCGTGCCGTGGTAGTGCAGGTCGGCGACCAGGTGCGCGCCCGGGTTGGCGGCCGTCACGCGGGCGTTCTCGGCCGCGGACAGGAAGCTCTTGGACAGGGTCAGGTCAACGCGGCCCACCAGGTCCGGGTGCAGGTAGTCCAGCCCCGTGTCGACGATGCCCACGCGGACCGTGGCGGCGCCGCGCTTGCCGGCGTTCCACGCCTTGCTGGCCTGGATCACCTGCATGTTCCACTGGCGGGGGTAGCGAACGGCCAGCGCGGGGTTGGTCGGGCTCTCCACCGAAGCGTCAACGGCGTCGACGCCGTCGAGCGAGGCGGCCTCGACCGTCGAAGCGTCGCCGTCCTCCAGAAGCGTGTACGCGTCCGCGTCGATCGCGGCCACGCTGGAGCTGGCGGCCAGCGTGGTGGCGGCGACGGTGCTGAGCCCCGAGACGGCGGCGATGCCGACCTCGTGCGCAAAGATCACCTCGCCGCCCAGCGCCGCGACCTGCGAGGCAAAGCCGGCGGGAACGCCGTTGCCCTTGAAGCGGACCAGGTAGGTGTCGGTGGAACCGTCGGACTCGCTCAGGCTCGGCGCGGCCGAGTTCTCGAGCGTGGTGATCTCGTCGGAACAGGCCGCCAGGGCGACCAGCGCGGACAGGAACAGCGGGGCAATGCGCTTCATGGAGGAGCTCCAGACACGGAGGGGTTTGCCGGTAAGGCGACCGGCGGCGGACCTCTTCGGCGGCTGGGCTGTCTCGGGAGATCGAGACCCCTGGCTTTGCGGACCGGCCTCGCGGCCGGGGTGCCGTTTTCGGTGGTAGGGGGAAGAGAGCCCGGCAAAACGAAAGCGACCCCCGTAAGGGCCGCGGTCAGGGACCGGCTGGCGACTGCCTCCAACCTTTCCCGTCGCACAAACCTATCAACCGAACGTCCGTTCGTCAACGCCCCGACAGCGGATGTTTGTTCCGCCAAGCTCCCACCTAATCCGTTGCGCTGTAATCACTTGAGTCGAACACCCCGGCGTCGTCCGCCGGCGCGCGGATGGCGAACATCGGCACGCACCTTTTCGGACTTCGGGATGCCGATTGTTCCTGCGCCTGAAAAAACAAGGGTTCACACGGAGGGCACGGAGGATACCGAGGACCAGGACCTCCGTGACCTCCGTGACCTCCGTGCCCTCCGTGTGAGACAGGTGGCATCCGCCGCACCCCCGGGTTCTGCCGGATCCGGGCGGTGCTCATTCAAGGACGGTTCTCATGGGGAGGATCGGCGACCTTCCCGGGCCGATCGATCCGGTTCTGGAAGTCAATTCCTGTCTACGATTTAGCGGCCCTGGCGAGGTCGATCGCGGGCCGCGCTGGACGGTGAGGCCGGGCCCAGCCGCGCTCCCGCCGCGCCACCGTGCGGATCACTTCCGCGCGCGTTGCCCCGGACAGTTGAATCATGGGGCAATCTGCGGTAACTTTTCGGGATGGCTGAAGAGAACCTGATCGTCCGTGGTGCCCGCGAGCACAACCTGCAGAACGTCGACGTCGAGATCCCGCGCGACAAGCTTACCGTCATCACGGGGCTGAGCGGGAGCGGCAAGTCGTCGCTCGCCTTCGATACCATCTACGCCGAGGGGCAGCGGCGCTACGTGGAGTCCCTTTCCGCGTACGCCCGCCAGTTCCTGGGGATGATGGAAAAGCCCGACGTAGACTCCATCGAGGGTCTGTCGCCGGCCATCTCCATCGAGCAGAAGACCGCCGGGCGGAACCCCCGATCCACCGTGGGGACCGTCACCGAGGTCTACGACTACCTGCGCCTGCTGTGGGCGCGCGCCGGCACCCCGCACTGCCCCAGCTGCGGCAAGCCGGTGGAGCGGCAGAGCGCCACGCAGATCGTGGAGCGGCTGATGTCGCTCCCCGCCGGCACCTGGCTGGAGGTGCTGGCCCCCGCGGTGCGCGGCCGCAAGGGCGAGTTCCGCGACCTGTTCGAGGAGATGCGCCGCAAGGGCTTTACCCACGCCCGCACCGACGGCGCCGTGCACCGGCTGGAAGAGCCGCCCGCCCTGGCCCGCCGCGCCAACCACGACATCAGCATCTACGTGGAGCGCAAGGTCAGCGTCGACGCCGACAACCGCTCCCGCATCGCCGACGCCGTGGAGACGGCGCTGCGCAACGCCGACGGCGTGGTGCAGATCGTCGCCCACACGCCGGACGCGCACGATCCGGAGCCGGAGCTGTTCAGCGAGCACTACGCCTGCGCGGAGTGCGGCATCAACATCCCCGAGCTGGAGCCGCGGCAGTTCTCCTTCAACTCGCCGTACGGCGCCTGCCCCGCGTGCGGCGGCCTGGGAACGCGCAAGGAGCCCAACCCCGAGCTGGTGCTGGCGGACCACTCCCTGTCCATCCTCGAAGGCGTCGTCCTGCCCTGGGGCGTGCCGCGCGGCCACCTGCGGGGGACCATCCTGGAAGGGCTGGCGTCGGCGCTGGACTTCGACCTCAACACGCCGTGGGAAGAGCTGGCGGACGACATCCGCGGCGTGCTGATGTACGGGGTGGACAGCCGCCCCAACGGCAAGGCGACGCCCAGGGGCGCAAAGAAGGTCAAGTGGGCCGGCATCATCCGCGACGTGGAGCAGCGCTACCGCGAAAGCAGCAGCGACAGCGTGCGCGAGATGCTGGAGGAGTACATGAGCACCCTGGCCTGCACCGTGTGCCACGGCGCGCGGCTGCGGCCTGAATCGCTCGCCGTCACCGTGGGCGGCCGGTCCATCGGCGACGTGGTGGCCATGCCGGTGGCCGAGGCGCTGGAGTTCTTCGGCATCGTCGACACGCTGCCGCACATCTCCCGCGACATCGCCGGGCCGATTCTGAAGGAGGTGCGCGAGCGGCTTTCGTTCCTCGTCAACGTGGGGCTGGAATACCTGACGCTGGGCCGCAGCGCGGAGACGCTGAGCGGCGGCGAGGCGCAGCGCATCCGCCTGGCCACGCAGATCGGCTCGCGGCTGGTCGGCGTGCTGTACATCCTGGACGAGCCGTCCATCGGCCTGCACCAGCGTGACAACATGCGGCTGCTGGAGACGCTCAAGGCGCTGCGCGACCTGGGGAACACCGTGCTGGTCGTGGAGCACGACGAGGACACCATCCGCGCCGCGGACTACGTGCTGGACCTGGGCCCCCGCGCCGGGCGCCACGGCGGCCGCGTGATCGCCAAGGGCACGGTGGACGACGTGATCGCCGAGCCCGAGTCGCTGACGGGCGCCTACCTGCGCAACGAGCGGCGCATCGAGATTCCGCCCGTGCGCCGGGTGCCGGTGGAAGGGCGTGAGCTGGTGATCCACAACGCCCGCGAGCACAACCTGCGCAACCTGGACGCGCGCATCCCGCTGGGCTGCTTCGTGGCGGTGACCGGGGTGAGCGGATCGGGCAAGTCCACGCTGATCAACGACATCCTGTGGAGCGCGCTGGGGCGCAAGTTCTACCGGGCGAAGACCGTCCCCGGCCAGCACGACCGCATCACGGGGATGGAGCTGCTGGACAAGGTGGTGGACATCGACCAGTCCCCCATCGGCCGCACGCCGCGGTCGAACCCCGCGACGTACACGGGGCTGTTCACCATCATGCGCGACCTGTTCGCCGAGCTGCCGGAGAGCAAGATGCGCGGCTACACGCCCGGGCGCTTCTCGTTCAACGTCAAGGGCGGGCGGTGCGAGGCGTGCCAGGGCGACGGCCTGGTGAAGATCGAGATGCACTTTCTGCCGGACGTCTACGTGCCGTGCGAGGTGTGCCGGGGACGGCGCTACAACCGCGAGACGCTGGAGGTGTTCTACAAGGGCCACTCCATCGCCGACGTGCTGGACCTGACGGTGGATGAAGCGTGCGAGGTGTTCGACGCCGTGCCGCGCCTCAAGCGCCAGCTGCAGACGCTCTCGGACGTCGGGCTGGGCTACATCCACCTCGGGCAGAGCGCCACGACCCTCTCCGGCGGCGAGGCGCAGCGCGTCAAGCTCGCCTCGGAGCTGTCGAAGATCGCCACCGGGCAGACCTTCTACATCCTGGACGAGCCGACCACCGGCCTGCACTTCGAGGACGTGCGGATGCTGCTGGAGGTGCTGCACCGGCTGGTGGAGCGCGGTAACACCGTCCTCGTCATCGAGCACAACGTGGACGTGATCAAGACGGCGGACTGGATCATCGACCTGGGGCCGGAAGGCGGCCCCAAGGGCGGCGAGATCGTGGCTGAGGGCCCGCCGGAGGTGGTGGCGGCCAACCCGCGCAGCTTCACCGGCCACTTCCTGGCGCCGCTGCTGCACGTGACGCCCGACCAGGTGCCGGCGCCGATGCCCGCGTCCAAGCCGCGGGGGCGCAAGGCGAAGACGGCGAAGTAGTCGTTCGGGGCGGGCGCCGGTGTGCGTCCGCCCTTCGCTTCTCCACTCCCCGCCTGATCCTCGGTCCCGGTGCCGCTCTCGAGACCGAATCTTCACGGGTGAACGGCGCGTACGATCCAACGATCTCGGGCGCGGATGCGAGCGCGCGCCCGCCCCTGTTCCTCTATTGCCATACCGATGATGAATCCCATGCGCATTCCACTCTCCCTCGCCGTCATCGCCGCTCTCACCTGCGCGGCGCCCGCGGCGGCGCAGGAGGCCGGCGCGCAGAGTCCGCCCTGCCGGCTGGCCGACGAGCCGGAGCCGAGAGACGCCGCGGTCTACGGACAGGTCGCGGTCCTCAGCGATTCGATCGGGATGGAGCTGAAGGAAGCAGCGCGGGCCGCGGGGATCGACGCACCGTCGGGGATCGTGCTGGTGGAGGTGCGCAACCGCGCCACGGGCGAGGCGCGGGCATGGTCCTATCGCTCCAATCTCCCCGACCAGCTCGCCACCCAGGTGGTCGCCCGGCGCGCGGCGCTGCTGGCCCGCATGCCGGACCCGGAGACCACGCTCTTCGTTCGCCTGGATCCACTGCCGGGCATCGACGAGTCGGTGCGAAGGTGCATGCCGGCCGTGCGGAACGTGGAGGCGCTCAGGAACGGGGTGTACAGGATCATCCGCGGCATCGGGCCCGTCCCGGGCGGAAGTCCCACCCGGATGAGCCCGCAGGTGCGGATGCTGGTCACGCGCGACGGCGAGGTGGCGTACGCCTACCTGGCGCGCCGCAGCGCCCGGCCCGACGTGGACCGCGAGGTGCTGGAACTCGTCCGCCGGCTGCGCTTTGACCCCGCGCTCTCCGGCACGGTGAGGGTGGACACGTGGGTGGTGCAGCCGCTGGTGTTCGAGGTGCGCGAGCAGCCGCGTCGGCCGTGATTCGCTCTCGAGCCATATCCGAAGCACGGTGCGGGAAGATCTGGTGAGCAGTGCTCTCCGGGTGGGGGTCGCGCCGGAAGGGGTGGTGATCGTGCTGTACGACCTCCAGGAGCGAACCGGGCGCATGTGGATGCCGCAAGGCCTGATTCCAACCTAGACGCAGTAGCGGCGCCGCTGCTGCACGTGACGCCGGAGCAGGTCCCCGCGCCCATGCCGGCGTCCCGGCCGCGCGGGCGCAAGGCAAACGGCGAAGTAGAAGGCCTCGATCGGTCGGTCACAGAAACAGGAAGCGGAGACATCCAGCGGTGTCTCCGCTTCCTGTTTCGTTGGGCGGATGCCGAATCCGGCTGAACATTTCGTCTAGCACGAAATCCGGAATTATACCGCGTTTTGTAGGGTAGTTCTGGAAAATCGGCCACCGTCGCGAGGGGCGGCGTAGGGCAGACTCCATCGCGCTCCGGACAGAGATCCTTCGGTCGGCGCACGGGCTGGTACGCGATTCCGCGGGTGTCGAGCGGGCGCCTCGCTCAGGATGACAC
>DASTVC010000223.1:0-7438 GCA_035759295.1 Longimicrobium sp.
TGGCGCATCCGGTCCAGCAGCGTCACCGCCAGCAGCGAGTGCCCGCCCAGCTCGAAGAAGTTGTCCCAGCGGCCCACCCGGTCAATCCCCAGCACCTCCGCCCAGATCTCCGCCAGCACCTCCTCCGTCTCCCCCACGGGCGGCTCGTAGTCGCGGGTGGAGTACGCGTCCGCCTCAGGGGCCGGCAGCGCCTTGCGGTCCAGCTTGCCGGTGCGGCCCAGCGGCAGCTCCTCAAGCCGCACGTACGCCGCCGGCACCATGTACGCCGGCAGCCGCTCGCCCAGGTGCGCACGCAGGCTCTCCACGTCCGCCGGGCCGTCGCCCGTCCAGTACGCCACCAGGCGCGTGTCGCCCGGCGTGTCTTCGCGCACCAGCACCGCCGCGTGGCGCACGCCCGGGTGGTCCTTCAGCCGCTCCTCGATCTCCCCCAGCTCGATGCGGTAGCCCCGCACCTTCACCTGGAAATCGATCCGGCCCAGGAACTCCAGGTTGCCGTCCGCCAGCCACCGCACCCGGTCGCCCGTGCGGTAGAAGCGCGCCCCCGCCTGCGCCGCGAACGGGTCCGGCACGAACTTCTCGGCCGTGAGCCCGGCCCGCCCCAGGTACCCGCGCGCCACGCCCACGCCGCCGATGTACAGCTCGCCGGCCACACCCACCGGCACCGGCTGCATCCGCGCGTCCAGCACGTAGTGGGTCAGGTTCTGGATTGGCTTGCCGAAGGGGATGCGGCCCTCGGCGGGCCGGTCCGCGGGAAGCTCGTACAGCGAGCAGCCCACCACCGTCTCCGTGGGCCCGTACTCGTTCAGCAGCCGCACCTCCGGCGCGTGCTCGCGCCAGAACAGGGTGGGCTCCGCCATCAGGTTGTCCGCGCCGATCACCAGCGTCCCCGCCGCCCCCGCCGCGTCCGCCGGCGACAGCACCTGGTTGAGCAGCGACAGGTGCGTGGGGGTGATCTTGATCATCGCGTACCCCGGCCTGCGCCGCAGCACGTCCGCCAGCGCCTCCACCCCCGGACCCTCCGGCAGCAGCTCCACCCGCTGCCCCGCGAACAGCGGGACGAAGTTGGCCAGCGTGAGGTCCACCGCCATCGACGAGAACACCGGCGCGCCGCTGCCCCCGGCCGACAGGTACTCCTCCCGCGCCCAGGCGAAGTAGTTCACGGGCCCGTAGTGGTGCATCAGCACGCCCTTCGGCCGGCCGGTGGAGCCGGAGGTGTAGTAGATGTACGCCAGGTTCTCCGCCGTCACCCCGCTCTCCGGCCGCTCCGCGGGCTCGCGCGAGAGCGTCTCCGCCATCCGGTCGATGAACAGCGTCTGCGGCCGCGCCTCCGGCAGCCCCTCCGCAAGCCACGACTGCGTCAGCAGCAGGCGCGCGCCGCTGTCCTGCAGCACGTAGCCCCGCCGATCCGCCGGGTGCGTGGGCTCCAGGGGCACGTACGCCGCGCCCGCCTTCATGATGCCGAAGAAAGCCACCATCAGGTCCAGCCTGCGCTCCATGCAAAACGCCACCCGGTCCTCGGGCCCGATGCCCAGGGAGCGGAGGTGGTGCGCCAGCCGGTTGGCCGCCGCGTCCAGCTGCGCGTACGTCAGCGATTCCCCCTCGTAGACCACGGCCACGGCGTCCGGCGTGCGGTCCACCTGCCGCTCGAACAGCTCGTGGATGCAGGCGTCGGCGGGATACGCCACCTCGGTGCGGTTCCACTCCTCCACCACGCGCGCGCGCTCGCCCTCCGGCATGAGCGCCAGCTGGTCCACGTGCTGCCGCTCGTCCGCCACCATCTCCTGCAGCACCTGCCGCAGGTAGCCCACGTGGCGCTCCACCGTGGCCCGGTCGAAGAGCGCCGTGGCGTAGGCCAGTCCGCCCACGATGCGGTCCCCCGCCTCGCGCAGGGAAAGCGACAGGTCGACCTTCGCGGGGGGCCGCGCGGTGGATGCCACCCCGCCCACGGCGAGGCCCGGCAGCTCCAGCCCGTCGCCCCCCGGCGTGTTCTGCCAGGTGATCAGCACCTGGAAGAGCGGGTGGTACGAGATGCTGCGGGCGGGGTCCACCAGCTCCACCACCTGCTCGAAGGGGATGTCCTGGTGGTGCTGCGCCCCCAGCACCCGCGAGCGGGTCTCCGCCAGCAGCTCCGCCACCGTGGGCCAGCCGGACAGGTCCAGCCGCAGGGCCAGCGTGTTCATGAAGAAGCCGATCAGCCCCTCCACCTCGCGCCGTCCCCGCCCCGCCGTGGGCGTGCCGATCACCACGTCGCGGCTCCCCGACAGGCGGCTGAGCACCGTGCCCCACGCGGCCAGCACCGTCATGAACGGCGTGGTGCCGTGCCGCCGCCCCAGCGCCCGGATCCCCGCCGTGAGCTCCTCGTCCAGCACCACGGCGAGCTGCGCCCCCGTGTGGTCCATCTCCGCCGGGCGGGGACGGTCCGTGGGAAGCTCCAGGAGTCCGGGGACGCCGGCCAGCGCCTCCGTCCAGTACTCCCCCTGCTGGCGGAGGACGTCGCCCTCCACCCACCGCCGCTGCCACGCCGCGAAGTCCGCGTACTGCACGGGGAGCGGGGCCAGGTCCGGCTCGCGCCCCGCGCGGTGGGCGGCGTACAGCGCGGACAGCTCGCCGAAGAGCACCCCCATCGACCAGCCGTCGCTGACGATGTGGTGCATCGTCAGCAGCAGCACGTGGTCGTCCGCGGCCAGCCGGACGAGCCGGCCGCGGATGAGCGGCCCGTGCTCCAGGTCGAAGGGCGCGTTCGCCTCCTCGGCCAGCAGCGGGGCGAGCGCCTCCATCGGGTCCGCCTCCCCGCCCAGGTCGTGCTCCACCAGCAGAAAGCGGCTCTCCGCCGCCGGCGCGATCCGCTGCTCCGGGACGCCGTCCCTGCGCACGAAGGTGGTGCGCAGCGCCTCGTGGCGGGCGACGATCCCGTCCAGCGCGCGAACGAGCGCTTCGCGGTCCAGCTCACCGCGCAGGCGCAGGGGGCGGTGGATGTGGTACGCGCTCCCCAGGTCACCCAGCTGCTCCAGGAACCACAGCCGCTGCTGCGCGAACGAGAGCGGCACAGGGCCGTCGCGGGGCGCGGGCTCGATCGGCGGAAGCTCCGCCCGCGCGGCCGTCTCCAGCTCCCGCGCGAAATCCGCCAGCACGGGATGGGTGAACAGCTGGCCCAGCGACACGTCGGCCCCCAGCGCCTGCCGCACGCGGGAGATCACCTGCACGGCCAGCAGCGAGTGCCCGCCCAGGCCGAAGAACTCATCCCGGCGGCCCACCTTCTCCACCCCCAGAACCTCGGCCCAGATCCCCGCCAGCGCCTCTTCCGTCGCCCCGGCGGGCGCCTCGTAGGCGCGGACGGCGAAGGCGTCGCCCTCCGGCGCGGGGAGCGCCCGGCGGTCCACCTTGCCGTTGGGGGTGAGCGGAAGCGCGTCCAGCCAGACGTACGCCGCGGGCACCATGTACGCCGGCAGCACCTGGCCCACGTGCGCCCGCAGCGCCTCGGCGCCGGCTGCCTCGTTCTCCGCCCTGCCGGCCGCCGCGTCGCCCGCCACGTACGCCACCAGCCGCCGGTCGCCGGGCGCGTCCTCGCGGACGAGGACGACGGCCTCGCGCACGGCGGCGTGCTCCAGCAGCCGCGCCTCGATCTCGCCCAGCTCGATGCGGAAGCCGCGCACCTTCACCTGGTGGTCGGTGCGGCCCAGGAACTCCACGGTCCCGTCGGGCAGCCACCGCGCCAGGTCGCCCGTGCGGTACAGCCGCGCCCCCGGCTCCCCACCGAAGGGGTCGGCCACGAAGCGCTCGGCGGTGAGCGCCGGGCGCTCCCGATAGCCGCGCGCCACGCCCACGCCGCCGATGTACAGCTCGCCCGCCACACCCACCGGCACCGGCTCCCCCGCCCCGTCCAGCAGGTAGACCCGCGTGTTGGAGATGGGCCGGCCCAGGGGCAGGGTCCGCGCGCCCGCCGGCACGTCCCGCACCGGGTGCGTGATGGCGTAGGTGGTCGTTTCCGTGGGGCCGTAGCAGTGGATCACGGACGCGGGGCCGCGCTCCGCCAGCACCCGCGCGAAGGCGGACGGGTCCGCCGCCTCGCCGCCCGTGAGCAGGTAGCGCAGCCCCGCCAGCGCCTCGGGGATGCTCTCCGCGTAGCGGTTGAAGACGGCGGTGGTGAGGAACAGCGCCGTGACGCCGTGCTCCCGCAGCGCCCGCGCGAACGCCGGGGGATCCAGCAGCGTGTCGGGGCCGATGACGACGGTGCTGCCGCCGTTCACCAGCGGCGCCCACACCTCCATCGTCGTCGCGTCGAACGCCGGGTTGGCGGCGAACGCCACGCGGTCGTCCGGGCCGAAGTCCGCGTACCCGTTGTTGACGATGAGGCGGAGGATGGACCGATGCGGCACCATCACCCCCTTGGGCCGGCCCGTGGAGCCCGACGTGTACATCACGTACGCCAGGTGGTCCGGCGTCAGCCCGTCGACCACGGGGTTCGTCTCCGGCTCCGACGCCCACGCGGGCGCCGCCGCGTCCACCGCCAGCACGGGGAAAGGCACGCCGGCGAAGCGCTCCGCCAGCGCGGCCGTCGTCAGCAGCGCGGCAGGCGCGCTGTCCTCCAGCATGCCGCGCAGGCGCTCGTCGGGGTGCTCGGGGTCCAGCGGCACGTACACGCCGCCGCACTTGAGCACCGCCAGCTCCGCCTCCACCAGGTGCGGCGAGCGCCCCATCCCCAGCGCCACGCGCACCTCCGGGCCCACGCCCAGCGCGCGGAGGTGGTGCGCCAGCCGGTTGGCGCGCGCGTTCAGCTCCCCGTAGGTGAGCCGTCCGCCGTCGAACCGTACCGCCGTCGCGTCCGGCGCGCGCTCGACCTGGCACTCGAAGAGCTGGTGGACGCAGGACGCGGCGGGGATGTCGGCGTCCGTGCGGTTCCACTCCTCCAGCACCCGCGCGCGCTCGTCGCCCGTGAGGAGCGCCAGCCGCTCGACGCGCTGGGTGTCATCCGCCACCATCTCCTGCAGCACCCGCCGCAGGTAGCCGGCGTAGCGCTCCACGGTGGCCCACTCGAAGAGCGACGTGGCGTACGTCAGGTCGCCCGTGATGCGGTCGCCCGTCTCCCGCATGGCCAGCGACAGGTCGAACTTGGCCTGCCGGTCCGACGAGTCCGTCCCCACCCCGCCCACCTCCAGCCCGGGGAGCGACACGCCGCCGCTCGCCCCGGGGGTGCTCTGCCAGGCGAAAGACACCTGGAACAGGGGATGATACGCCATGCTGCGGGTGGGCTGGACGAGCTCCACCACCTGCTCGAAGGGGATATCCTGGTGGTGCTGCGCCTGCAGCGCCCGCGCCTTGACCCGCGCCAGCAGCTCCGCCACCGTCGGCCCGCCGGACAGGTCCAGCCGCACGGCCAGCGTGTTGACGAAGAAGCCGATCAGCCCCTCCGTCTCCCGCCGCTCGCGCCCCGCCGTGGGCGTGCCGATCACCACGTCCTCCTGCCCCGACAGCCGGCCCAGCACCGTCGCCCAGCCGGCCAGCAGCGTCATGAACAGGGTGGTGCCGTGCCGCAGCGACAGCGCCTTGAGCCCCGCCGTCAATTCCTCGTCCAGGTCGAGCCACAGCCACGCGCCCGTGTGGTCCGCCTGCGCCGGGCGCGGGTGGTCCGTGGGCAGCTCCAGCAGCTCCGGGGCGCCGGCGAGCGTCCGCTTCCAGAAGTCCGACTGCTTTGCGATCCCCTCGCCCTCCACCCGCCGCCGCTGCCACGCCGCGTAGTCCGCGTACTGGATGGGGAGCGCGGGCAGCTCCGCCTCGCGCCCCTCGCGGGCGGCGGCGTAGCGCGCGGCCAGCTCGCTGGTGAGCACCCCCATGGACCAGGCGTCGCTGACGATGTGGTGCACCGTCACCAGCAGCACGTGGTCGTCGGCGGCCAGGCGCACCAGGCGGCCGCGGATCAGCGGGCCCCGCTGCAGGTCGAACGGCGCGCGCATCTCCCCGGCCACCAGCCGGTCCAGCTCCGCCTCCGCGTCCGCCCGACCCTCCAGGTCGTCCCCGGCCAGATGGAATCCCGCGTCCACCGGCCCGATCCGCTGCTCCGGGACGCCGTTCACCTCCGCGAACGTGGTGCGCAGGGCCTCGTGGCGGGCCACGATGCCGTCCAGCGCGCGGACCAGCGCCGCCCGGTCCAGGTCGCCGCGCAGCCGCAGGCGCAGGGGGATGTGGTACGTGCTCCCCAGGTCGCCCAGCTGCTCCACGAACCACAGCCCCTGCTGCGCGAACGAGAGCGGCAGCCGCTCCGCGCGCGACACGGGCTCGATGGGCGCCGGCTCCGACTCGCCCCGCACCAGGTCGCGGGCCCGGGCCATCTGCAGGAGCTTGCGGCGATCGGCCAGGGTCAGTTCCGTCACGTCGGACTTCATAGGGTGTACGTCCCGTTCGGTCGGGTGAATCGCAAAAGCATGGGCGTCCCCGCGGCCGGGGGAGCGTGGTCGTTCACGTCGGGGGCGGATGCGGGATGGCCCCCCGCGGGATGGCGCACGGTCATCCGGCGGCGGACTCGTGGAGCAGGGCCATCAGCTGCGCCATCTCCTCCGGGTCCACCAGTGCGAGCTGAGCGTCCAGGATCTCCTGCGCGAAGTCCTTGAGCACGGGGCGGGTGAACAGGTCGCCCAGGGCCACCTGCACCTCCAGCACCTGCCGCACGCGCGAGATCACCTGCACGGCGGAAAGCGAGTGCCCGCCCAGCTCGAAGAAGTTGTCCCCGCGGCCCACCCGCTCCACGCGCAGCACCTCGGCCCAGATCGCGGCCACGGCCTCCTCCGTCTCGTCCGCGGGCGCCTCGTAGGCCCGGGACGCGTACGCATCGCCTTCGGGAGCGGGGAGCGCGCGGCGGTCCAGCTTGCCGTTGGGGGTGAGCGGCCACTGCTCCATCCGCACGTACGCCGCGGGAACCATGTACGACGGCAGCGCCTCGCCCAGGTGCGCCCGGAGCGTCTCCGCCTCCACGGCCTCTCCCAGCCAGTACGCCACCAGCCGCGGCTCGCCCTCCGTGTCCTCGCGCACCTGGACGACTGCCTCGCGCACGGCGTCGTGCGCCGCGAGCCGCGCCTCGATCTCCCCCGGCTCGATGCGGTAGCCGCGCACCTTGACCTGCGTGTCCAGCCGGCCCAGGAACTCGATGGTCCCATCCGGCCGCCACCGTGCCCGGTCGCCCGTGCGGTACAGCCGCGCCCCCGGTTCGCCGCCAAAGGGGTCGGGGATGAACTTCTCCGCCGTCTGCGCCGCGGCGTTCTGGTAGCCGCGGCCCACGGGCGTGCCGCCGATGTACAGCTCGCCGGCCACCCCGATGGGCACGGGGCTCCCCGCGCGGTCCAGGAGGTAGATGCGGCCGTTGGGGATGGGCCGGCCCACCGGCACCGGCTCCGTCAGGTAAATGGACAGGTCGCGCGCCAGCCGGTGCCAGGTCATGATCCCCGAG
>DASTVC010000224.1:0-23368 GCA_035759295.1 Longimicrobium sp.
GTGGACGAAGACCCGTCCATCGAGGTGATTCTTCCCGGCGTGCGCTCGCTGCGCAACCGCGACGTGGTGCTCATCCTGGACACGGGGAGCCCGGCGGCCAGCCCGCCGGCGGCGCGCGGCTTCTTCATGGCGCTGCGCGACGAGTTCACCGGGGCGTGGAGCTTTACCGGCGGCGACGCGGACGACAGCCCGGTGGTGGACCTGGAGGACCTGCTCCCCGGCGCCACCGAGGTGCGCATCGTGACCGTGACGGTGTCGGTGGATCCGCTGGCGCCGGGGGCGGCCGGGTACACGGAGGCGGACCTTCCGCTGGACCCCGACCACCGCCGCGGCGACACCCCCGACTCGCTGTTCGACGCCTTTGCGCCGCACACCCGCGACCCGGGCGACCCCAACGCCAAGTACATCGCCAACCTGGCCCGGGCGCGCACCGTCCCCATCGTCATCCAGAACACGGCGGGGTTCGTCAACGGCCTGGAAGTGCTGAACGCGTTCCTGGCCGACCCCGGCGCCGACTTCTCGCCCCCGCTGGGGCTGCGCGACGCGCTGGAGACGCTGAGCCCGTTCCCCGAGCTGCGCAGCCTGGAGGTGGTGCTCACCGGCGGCGACGACGGGCTGCGCCCCCAGGCCAGCGCATACGAGGGCGACGTGGACCCGGCGACCGACCTCAAGACGGGGCTCCGCCAGTTCGAGGACCTGGAAGACATCTCCATCGTGGCCGGCCCCGGCAGCACCTTCCTGTACGAGGACCCGGGATACGGCCCGCAGGCGCAGACCATCGTGCGGCTGCTGATCAGCCACGCGCAGCGCATGCGCTACCGGATCGCGGTGCTGGACAGCGGCAACGACCAGTCCATCGGCCAGGTGCGGGCCATGCGCGCGCAGCTGGATTCCAGCCACGCGGCGCTCTACTACCCGTGGGTGCGGGTGCTGGACCCCCTTTCCCAGCGCGAGATGTACGCGCCGCCCAGCGGGTTCGTGGCCGGCATCTACGCCCGCAACGACGTGAACCGCGCCGTCTACAAGGCGCCGGCCAACGAGGTGGTGAACCTGGCGCTGGGCTTCGAGCGCTTCCTGAACAAGTCGCAGCAGGAGGTGCTGAACCCCGAGGGGATCAACTGCTTCCGCTTCTTCGAGGGGCGGGGGATGCGGCTGTGGGGCGCGCGCACCATCAGCAGCGACCCCGAGTGGAAGTACGTGAACCTGCGCCGCTACTTCGCCTACCTGGAGCGCTCCATCGACAAGGGGACGCAGTGGGCGGTGTTCGAGCCCAACGGCGAGCAGCTGTGGGCCAACGTACGGCGCACCATCAGCGACTTTCTGCTCAACGAGTGGCAGAACGGGGCGCTGCTGGGCGAGAAGCCCGAGAAGGCCTACTTCGTCAAGTGCGACCGCAGCACCATGTCGCAGAACGACCTGGACAACGGGCGGCTGGTCTGCCTGGTGGGCGTGGCGCCGCTGCGCCCGGCCGAGTTCGTCATCTTCCGCATCGGGCAGTGGACCAGCGACCGCAAGGTCTGATCACAGGAGAACATCATGGCCGTATTGCGCGACCGCCCGTACGTCCAGTTCAACTTTCTGGTGGACCTGGGCGACGGGGTTACGGAGGGGCCCGCCGCCGGGTTCCAGGAGGTGAGCGGCATCGGGATGGAGGTGACCGTGGCGGAGTACCGCAACGGGAACCACAAGGAAAACAGCGTGATGAAGATCACGGGGATGAACAAGTCGACCGACGTCACCATGAAGCGCGGCGTGATCGGCTCGCTGAACCTGTACCAGTGGCTGGACGAGATCCGCAACGGCAACCAGAACGCCCTGCGCACGGTGACGGTTCAGCTTCAGAACGAGGACCACACCGCGGTGGTGCAGACCTGGAAGCTGCTGCGGGCGCGCATCATCAAGCACACCAGCGGCCCCATGAACGCCAAGGGGACGGACGTGGCGATGGAGGAGCTGGTGGTGGCGTACGAGCGGCTGGAGATGGAGTAGGCCCATGGCCACCGCCACGCGCCGCCTGCCGGGGATCCGGGTCGATGTCGCGCCGCCGCCAGCGGCCGAGGCGCTGCCGCGCATGGACGTGGCGGTGCTCTGCGGCTTTGCGTCGACCGGACCCCTGCACCTGCCCGTGCCGGTGGAGAGCGTGACGCAGTACGCCGCCGTCTTTGGCCCCGACGCGCCGCTGGCGTGGGACGAGACCCACGCCCAGCGGGTGCAGGCGTACCTGGGGCCGGCGGTGCGCGCCTTTTTCGCCAACGGCGGGCGGCGCTGCTGGGTGATCCGCGTGGCCCGCACGGCCGCGACGGAGGCGCTGCGCCCGGCGTCGTTCCCCGCGCCCGCGGTGGCGGTGGCGAACGTCTTCGCGGTCCCCGGCGTCCTCGCGCTCGGCGCGGACGGGATCGAGCCGGCGACGGCGGCGGCGCGGTGCGAGGGGTCCTGGTCCGACGCGCTGCGGGTGGCGGCGGCGCTCAGCCGTCCGGGCTTCGGCATCGAGGTGACGGGGGGGATGGATTCGCCCCCGTCCGCCCGGTTCGGCTTCCGCACGCGCTTCGGGCTGCGGGCGGGGGACCTCGTGGAGCTGGAGGATGCGGGCGCGGTCACCTACGCCACGGTGGACGCGGTGCGCGCGGCGCGGCAGCCGGGCGGTCCGTACGAGGCGGAGGCCACGGCGTTCGCGTCGTTCGAACGCGTCGGGGCGGAGGGATCGCCGCCGGCGGCGCAGGTGGGGACGGCAGAGGTCCTCGGCTTCGGCGGCGCGGTGGGGGCGGAGCTTTCGGCGCCGGCGGCGGAGGACGAGGCGGGGCTGGCCACGCTGCGCTTCGATGCGCCGATGCCGGTGGCGCTGGAGGCCGGGCACTGGGCGCGGTGGACCTCCGGCGGCGAGACGGTGTGGCTGCGGATGGACGCGCTGGACCGGGCGCCCGCCTTCGCCGGCAGCCCGCCGCAGGTGGAGGAGCAGATGGTGACCGCCGTGGCGACGGGCCCCGCGTGGCGGGAGCTGCAGCCGGCGGCGCCCCTCCCCGGCGCGGTGACGCGCGCGTCGCTGCTGACCCTGGACCTGCGGGTGATGGGCGGCGCGCGGGCGGCGCACCTGACGGGGATCGGCCTCACGCCGCTGCACCCCGTCGGCTGGTGGGAGCACGCTTCGGACGCGGATTTCTATCCTTCCCAGGACGCGGCGGGGCCGGACGGGGCGGCGGGACTCCCCTCGGACGTGGAGCGCTTTCCCCTGGCGCGCGCCGCGGGCGCGGCGCCGTTCGCGTGGATCCCGCTGGGCGTGGAGCCGCTCTTCGGCGCGGGGGTGGCGCCGCTGCCGCAGGCGGGGACGCCGCTGGAGCGCGACGGGCTGGCGGCGTTCGGCGCGGACCTCTTTCTGGACCCCGAGCTGGCCGCGGCGCAGATGCAGACGCTGCCGGAGCTGGCGGACGGAATCCGCTTCCTGCGGACCCACACCCGGCCCCTTCTCGGCGTGCACGCGGCGCTCTCCATCGGGCGCGGGGGATTGTTCAACGAGGCCAGCCTGCTGGCGATTCCAGACGCGGTGCACCTGGGGTGGACGCGCCGGCCGGTGGAGGAGCCGCCCGCGCCGGAGCCGCGCGTCGCGGACCCGCCCGCGCACTGGAGCACGCACCGCGGCCCCTGCGCCGCCCCCGCGCCGGGGGTGGAGGGACCGGACTTCGGCGGGTTCCTGGACTGCGGGACGCGCGTCCTGAATCCCCCGGTGCTGGAGGAGCGGGAGGCGCCCGTGCCCCCCGGCGCCTACCGGCTGCGGTGGACGGACAGCGAGCCCGGCGGCGCCTACACGCTGGTGGAGGCCACGCGTGCGGACTTTGGCGACGCGCGGGAGGTGTACCGCGGGCCGGACCCGGAATACACCGCGCTCAACCAGCGCGAGGGCGTCTACTACTACCAGGCATTCGCGCACCGCCGCGACGACCGCAGCGCCGGCTCCAACGCCGCCGCCGTCCGGGTGCGCGGCGAGGAGTGGGTGCAGACGCGGCCGGAAGAGCTGGACGAGGGGATGGAGGGGGAGTGGCTGGCCATCCACCGCGCCGCGCTGCGCCTGGCGGCCGCGGGGGGAGACCTGTTCGTCGCGCTGGCCATGCCGCGCCACTTCCGCACGGAGCAGGCGGTGCGCTACGCGGAGCGGCTGCGGGCGGTGAACGAGCCTCCGGGCGGCGCGGAGGCCGGGGCGTTCGGCTACAGCGAGGCGCGGGCGCCTTCGTACGGCGCGCTGTACTTCCCCTGGCTGCAGAGCGACACGCGCCTCCCCGCGCCCGGCGCGGCGGCATCCGCCACTCCCGGCCCCGTGCCGACGGTGCGGACCCCGTCGCTGGCGGACCGGCCGCCGACCGTCGTCCCGCCGGACGGCGCGGCGCTGGGGGTGCTGGCGGCGCGGGCGTCGCAGCGCGGGGCGTGGGTGGCGCCGGCCAACCAGCCGCTGCGCGACGTGGTGGCGCTCACGCCCCCCGTCCCCCCGACCCACTGGCAGCGGCTGCAGGACGCGCAGGTGAACCTGCTGCGCCAGGATCCGCGCGGCTTCATGACCCTTTCCGCCGACACGCTGGCGAACGAGAGCGAGCTGCGGGAGATCAACGTGCGCCGGCTGCTGACGCTGCTGCGGCGGCTGGCCCTGCGCCGGGGGCACAGCTACGTCTTCGAGCCGCACGGGCCCGTGCTGCGGCGCGCCGTGCAGCGCGGCTTCGACCTGCTGCTGGAGGACATGTTCCGCCGCGGCGCCTTCGTGGGCGCCACCCCCGCCCAGGGCTTTCGCGTCGTCACGGACGACACGGTGAACACGCCGCAGGGGGTGGACGCCGGGCGGATGGTGGTGGAGCTGCGCGTGGCGCCCTCCGTCCCCCTCTCCTTCATCTCCGTTCGGCTGGCGCAGAGCGGCGCGCGGCTCAGCGTGAGCGAGGAGCTCTGACCGTGGCCGGCGTCCCCTATCCGTTCACCTCCTTCAACTTCTCCGTGGAGATCAACCGCGGCGAGGACGGGCATCCGCTGGCCAACGCGGCGTTCGCGGAGTGCGACGGGCTGGAGATGACGATGGAGATCAAGACCATCCGCGAGGGTGGATCCAACGACCGGCAGATCCGGCTGAACGGCCCCGTGGCCTTCGGGACGCTGACGCTCAAGCGGGGGATGACGCAGGACTACTCGCTGTGGACCTGGTTCCACGACAGCGTGAACGACCCCCGCCTGCGCGCCAGCGCCGAGGTGGTGCTGCTGGCCGAGGACGGGACCACCGAGCGCGCCCGCTTCGTCATGTCGCGCTGCGTCCCGGTGAAGATCAAGGCGCCGGCGCTGAACGCCAAGGAAGGGCAGATCGCCATCGAGGAGATGCAGATGGCGTACGAGACCCTCCGCTATCAACCGCCGCAGAAATAGGACGCGCCGCATGGGTGAATTGGCGAGGGCCAAGCTGATCGAGCTGAACCAGGAGTTCACCGACGAAAAGTCCGGCGGTGAGCAGGTGGAGGTGCAGTTCAATCCCGAGTCGCTCAAGGTGACCTTCGCCAACGAGATCAAGCAGCCGGAGGGCGGCGACCAGGGGTCGGGGAACGCGGGGCGGCAGTTCGTGGGGGCGGGGACCACCAAGCTGGCGCTGCAGCTGTGGTTCGACGTGACGGCGATGGAAAAGGACCCGGTGGACGACGTGCGCCGCCTGACGCAGAAGGTCATCTACTTCATGACCCCGCAGAAGAGCGACGCCGACCCCAACAAGAAGGTGCCGCCGGGCGTGCGGTTTCACTGGGGGACGTTCCTGTTCGACGGGATCGTGGAGGGGCTTGAGGAGACGCTGGAGTTCTTCTCGCCCGACGGCAAGCCGCTGCGCGCCACCATCAGCCTGACGTTCTCCCAGCAGAAGATCCTGGAGACCAAGTTCGAGGGCGACGGCCGGGTTCCCGCGGCGCCGGGGCAGCAGCCGCTCAAAGCCGCCAAGCAGGGCGATTCGCTGCAGAACATGGCCGGGAAGCGCGGCAACGGCGACTGGCAGTCCATCGCCGCGGCCAACGGGGTGGAAGACCCGCTGCGCATGTCGCCCGGGCAGCTGGTGAACCTGAACGCGAGCGTCGGCGCGAGCTTCGGCGGGTCCGTGGGGATCTCGGGCGGCGTGAGCTTCGGCGGCTCCGCGGGGGGATCGGGTTTCGGCGCCTCGTTCGGGGCGGTGATCGGCGGAGGGCCAGTGCCTACGACGTCGATCGGCACGGTGGGGAAGGTGAGCGGGATCGGGCTGAACGCGTCGCTGGGCGGAAGTGCCGGCGGGTCCGTTTCCATCGGCTGATTCCCGCATCCCCAGAAGAATGGGCCTCACGCAGAGTCAGCAGAGTTAGCGGAGTTTTCTCGTGCCGTTGCCGCTGCTTCCGCGGTGAGCAGGTGGGATGTCGGGAACGGGAGAGGGATGGAAGGGCGGCAGGGGGCCATCCGCGTTTTTTAGGGGAGGGATGTGGATCGGTCGATGTCTCCGGAGCGCGCGGGAGCAGGGAGATCAGACGACCTGATGCGCGATCTGGAGAACCATCCACCCGCTCCACGATCGAGGTGAGCGGCACGACGCGAAGACGACGAGGGAGACGCAGCGATGCCCGTGGTAGTGAACGACTTCGAGGTGGTGGCCGACGCGCCGGCAAAGCGCGGCTCCGGCGAGGGCGGCGAATCGGCGGACGCCGGCGCCGGCGAGGAGCTCGACCCGGGAGAGGTGGCCGTGGTGCTGCGCGCGCTGAACGTGGCGGCGCTGCGCACGTGGGCGCACTGAGGATGATGGACCCCGAGCCGTGGATTCCCCGTGCCTGACGCGATGGCCGACAGCCGCCCCGCGGTGGAGATCGACGGGGAGCGCGACGCCACCCTGAGCAGCTCGCTGCTGGCGCTGCAGGTGGTGGACAGCGCGGAGGGGATGGGGCGCTGCGAGGCCACCTTCGGCAACTGGGGCGGCGCGGACAGCCCGGGATTTCAGCACTTCGGGCGCGACAAGCTGGAGTTCGGCAAGACCATCAAGCTCACGCTGGGGAGCGGGACGCTGTTCGAGGGGCGCATCAGCGCCATCCGCGCCCTGTTCCCCGAGGGCGGCCCCCCGCAGGTGGGGGTGAGCGCCGAAGACCGGCTGCAGGACCTGCGGATGACGCGCCGCACCCGCGCCTTCGCCGACGCCTCGTTCGCCGACGTGGTGCGCAGCGTGGCCGGCGACCACGGGCTGCAGGCCCAGGTGGACGTGACGGGCGAGACCTACAAGGTGCTGGCGCAGGTGAACCAGAGCGACCTGGCCTTTGTCCGCGACCTGGCCCGCCGCGAAGACGCCCAGGTGTGGGTGGAGGGGACCAAGCTGATGGCCGTGCAGCGCGCGCGGCGGCAGGGGGGAACGGTGGAGCTGGCGTGGGCGGGGACGCTCCGTGAGTTCGAGGTGGTCGCCGACCTCGCGCACCAGCGGACGAAGCTCACCGGCGCCGGGTGGAACGTCGCCGACAAGCAGTCGGCCAAGCACGAGGCGGACGAGGCGGCCGTCCGGGCGGAGCTGAATGGCGGCACCAGCGGCGCCAGCGTGCTCAAGCAGGCCTTCGGCGAGCGGGTGGACACCCTGGCCCACGCCGTCCCCGCCAGCGACGCCCAGGCCCGCGCCCTGGCCGAGGCCAGCTTTCGCCACCTGGCGCGGCGCTTCGTGACGGGGCGCGGGGTGGCGGAGACCAAGCCGGAGCTCAAGGTGGGCGCCCGGGTGACGCTCAAGGGATTGGGACCGCTGTTCGAGGGCGAGTACACGGTGACCGACGTCACCATCCGGTTCGACAACAAGCTGGGGCTGCGCACGGAGTTCCTGTGCGACACCCCGGCCATCTCCCAGCCCTGACGCATGTACCTGGTGGACCTTCCCCCGTCCGAGCAGCAGCTGCACGAGCGCCTTCCCAGCGGGTGGGGCGGGCGGTGGTACGGCGTGCTGCCGGCGCTGGTGACGGACATCAAGGACCCCGACAACCAGGGGCGCGTCAAGGTGACCCTGCCCTGGTCGGTGGATGCGAAGGGCGCACGCTACGAGGGGTGGGCCCGGCTGGCGACCTTGATGGGCGGCAACAACCGCGGCAGCTGGTTCGTCCCCGACGTGGACGACGAGGTGCTGGTGGCCTTCGAGCAGGGCGACCCGCGCCGCCCCTACGTGCTGGGCGGCCTGTGGAACGGCCGCGACGCCGCGCCGGAGAGCATGGACGGGGGCGGCAACAACTACAAGAAGGTGCTGCGCTCGCGGAACGGGGTGAAGGTCACGCTCGACGACCAGGACGGGCAGGAGAAGCTGATCCTGGAGACGCCCGGCGGGCAGAAGGTCACCCTCAAGGACGGGCCGGGCGCGGTGGAGGTGGTGGATTCCAACGGCAACTCCATCAAGCTGGAGACCAGCGGCATCACCATCACCGCGGCGGCCAAGGTGACGGTGAACGCGGGGCAGGTAGCGGTGAGCGCGGGGATGGTGACGGTGGACGCGGGGATGTCGAAGTTCTCGGGGGTGGTGCAGTGCGACACCCTGATCTCCAACAGCGTGGTGTCGGCGTCGTATACGCCGGGCGCCGGGAACGTGTGGTAGGGCGATGAGCGGCCATCATCCCGTCTTCTGGCAGACGCCCCAGCCCCTGTGGGCCCGCTTTGGCGACACCACCGCGGCCGCCGCCACGGCGGCCGACCAGGCGCGCCCGGCCATCCTGCGCTTTGCCAGCGATGACTTCATGGAGCAGGTGTTCGGCACGCTGGCGCGCGACCCGGCCCGCCTGGACGCGCTGATCGCGCGGCCCGAGACCTGGCGCGCCCCGGCGGCGGAGCCGGCGGACCTGGTGCAGCGCACCCCCGTCCCCGGCATGGTGCGCACGGCGCTGCGCGGCTCCGCGTCCACCAACGGCAACGGCAAGGGGAGCGTTCCCGCCACCACGTCCACGGCCACGGTGACGGAGGGCTCCCGCACCCGCGAGCGGCCGCTGAAGCTGTATCACCCCGCCCACCAGCGCTTCTACCTGGTCGGCGCCAGCCTGGTCTGCGGCGTTCCCGGGCTCCCGGAGCGCGCAGTCGTTCCCGGCGGCGCGGAGCTGGTGAACTTCGTCATCCGCCGCCTGCTTCCCGTCCCCGAGAACAGCACGGACCCGGCGGACCTGCGCGAGTTCGCCTTCGTGAAGGACGCGGCGGGGGCGCGCTGGCAGCGGGTGGACGGAGGGGTGGATGAAGGGCGTCCCGTGGCCGGCGAGGAGATGCTCCCCGTCTTTCCCCTCCCCTTCAGCGACGACGGCGACCGGGCGCGGACGATGTGGGGCGGGCTGGTCCCCGTCGGCCGGCGCGAGGAGTACATGGGCGCCCGGGTGGACCGCACCGCCGCACCGACGTTCGCCGCCGGGCAGCTGCAGTGGGTGCAGGGCGCCCCGGCCCCCGCGCCGCGCGTGAGCAAGCAGGCGCGGATGACGCAGTTCCAGCTGGAGGTGGCGGAGCCGTGGAAGAACCTGGTGCGCGGCAGCCACCGCATCCGCACCCCCCTGGTCCAGGCGTCGCCCTTCGACGACGACGCCGAGACACCGGAGCAGAAGCGGGCGCGCGTCCATGACCACGACCTTGCCCAGCAGCAGATCTCCTGGCTGATCCTCCTCGACTTCGCGGACTACCTGGAGTCGTACCTGCCGGACGTGTGGACGGCGGTGGAGCGCGACGGCGTCCCCGCCACGACTCTGTCGACGAACCAGCAGGCGCTGCTCGACTGGCTGGCTGCCGCGACGATGACGCCGGGGCTGGAGCTGGGGCTGCGCGCGACGGACGTGTCCGCCGCCGTGCGCCCCGCGAAGTCCTCGCTGCTGGCCGCGCTCAAGGCGATCCGCGCGGACGGCGTCCGCGAGAAGCTGGAGGCCACAGAGCTCACCTACACCCCGCAGCAGCCCGGGCTTGGCAGCACCGAGTTTCCTCCCTTCCACTTCGTCCTGGCGGGGCTGAGCAACACCAACACGGTGGAAGGGCCGTTCCGCTCGCTCCCGTCGGGCGTCCCGGTGCCGGAGGAGATGGCGCTGGATCCCCTGGTGCAGCCGGTGACGACGGCGGAGCAGGACGCGGCGCTGCTGGACCGGCTGACGGCGCTGGTGGGGCGCGCGCTGGAGGCGCGGGTGGAGTCTGACGCGCCGCCGCTGCCGTTCGCGCTGCAGCTGCGCGATGCGCTCAAGGCGACGGTGGGCGACGCGGGGTGGTTCGTGGCGCGCTACGTCTACACGCGCACGGACTGCGGGCCGCTGCATCCGCCCGTCCTGTCCGCCGCGACGCAGCGCTTTCAGCTGGCCAGCTTCTTCGACCCCGACGCGCCGGCGCGCCCCATCCGCATCACCCTCCCGCTGGACACCAGCCCGGCGGGGCTGCGCAAGCACAACCGCAACACGGCGTTCGTCATCAGCGACATGCTGTGCGGGCAGATTCAGCGCGCCAAGGGGCTGGGGCTGGTGGACCTGGTGCTCTCCGTCCTTCCCTGGCCGCTGCACAAGCCGCTGGACGTGGGGAGCGGCGGCGCGTGCAAGGACGGCAACGGCATCAACATCGGGATGATCTGCTCGCTGTCGATTCCCATCATCACCATCTGCGCGCTCATCCTGCTCATCATCATGGTCACCCTGCTGGACCTCATCTTCCGCTGGGTGCCGTTCTTCATCATGTGCTTCCCGTTCCCCCGGTTCAGCGGGAAGAAGGCCGCCGCCACATGACGAGCATCTTTGGACAGGGCATCTCGTTTCCGCCCCGCGTGGGCGCCGACGGCCGCTTCGTGTGGTCCGACGGCGAGGGGAACATCCGCGAGTGCATCACGGTGGTCCTGAAGACCGAGCCGGGAGAGCGGGTGGGGGTGCCGGACTTCGGCGCGGGGATGGGACGCTTTCTGTTCGAGCCGAACACGCCCGCCACGCACGCCCGCGTGCGCGACGCCATCCAGCGCGCGCTGGCCCGCTGGGAGCGCCGCATCCAGGTGGAGGCGGTGGAGGTAGGGGTGGATCCGGGCGACGCGGGCGCGGCGCTGGCCACCGTGACCTACCGCCTGGTGGCGACCTCGGCGCGGGAGCGCATCAGCCTGAACGTTCCCCTGGCCGCCGCGTAAGGGGGAGAACCGACCATGCCGCTCGCCCCGCCCGTCATCGACGATCGTCGCTACGCCCAGCTGGTGGAAGAAACGCTGGCGCGCGCCCGCGTGCACACGCCGGAGTGGACCAACTTCGGCCAGGGCGACCCCGGCGTTACGCTCGTCCAGCTCTTCTCCTTCCTGACGGAGAGCCTGCTCTACCGGGCGAACCTGATCCCGGAGCGCAACCGCGTCAGGTTCCTCGAGCTGCTGCGCGTGCCGCTGGCGCCCGCGGCGGCGGCGGCGGGGCTGGTGAGCATCCGCAACGAGCGCGGCGCGGCTGTCACGCAGACGCTGCCGGCGGACCTGGAGGTGCGCGCCGGGGCCATCCCCTTCCGCACCCAGCTGGGGCTGGACGTGCTGCCGGTGGAGGCCCACGTCTTCTTCAAGCGCCGCGTGGCCGAGCCCTCGGCGGAGCTGCTGGCCTACTACCAGCTCCTCTACGCCTCGTACCGCGAGGAGATGCCGGAGACGGTGGACCTGTACCAGGCGGTGGCGCTGGAGCCCCGCACGGTGGAGAGCGTGGACCTGTCGCTGGACACGGTGGACGGCGCGCTCTGGGTCGCCCTCGTCGCGCGGAAGGGGGACAGCATCGACGCGGTGCGCAAGGAACTGGCGGCGCGGACGCTTACGCTCGGGATCGTCCCCGCGCTGGAGGCGGCGACGGCGCGGCTGGTGCCGGGCGGCACGCCGCAGCCCCGCAGCCTGCTGCGCTTCGAGCTGCCGATGGTGCCCGCGGCGGGGGCGGTGGAGCGCTCGCCCACCGGCACGCCGACGCCCCGCTACCGCCAGCTGGAGCCGCGCACCGACACGGACCTGCTGTCCGCGCCCGGCGTGGTGCAGCTCACCCTGCCGGACGAGGCGGGGCTGCGGCTGTGGG
Source organism: Longimicrobium sp. (assembly GCA_035759295.1). Taxonomy (GTDB): domain Bacteria; phylum Gemmatimonadota; class Gemmatimonadetes; order Longimicrobiales; family Longimicrobiaceae; genus Longimicrobium. The sequence continues at coordinate 11,988 of DASTVC010000224.1, forward strand.
AAGGGGTAGACCCGCTGGAAGGCGGCGTGGGCGACATGCCGCCCACGCTGGAAGACACGGCGCTGGCGGAGCGCACCGTCACCTGGCTGCGCATCCGCGCGGACGGGGCGGCGCGCGCCCGCATCCGCTGGGCGGGGATCAACACGGTTCCCGTGCGGCAGATCGAGCGCGTGGTGGCCGAGCCGCTGGCGGATGGCGAAGGGACGCCGGACCAGGCGCGCCGCCTCTCCCGCGCCCCCGTCCTTCCCGGGACGGTGTCGCTGGTGACGCGGCTGGGCGCGGACGCGCCGGAGGCGTGGGCGGAGACGGACGACCTGGCCGCGGCGCCGCCCGAGGTGCCGGTGGCGGACTGGACCTCGCCCCCCGGCGCCACGGCGGCGGAGGACGACGGCGAGGTGAACGTCTTCGAGCTGGACGCCGAGGCCGGTGTCCTCCGCTTTGGCGACGGGCTGCGCGGGCGGCGACTGCCGCGGGGCGCGCGCGTCTACGCCAGCTACGAGTACTCCGCGGGCGCGGCGGGGAACGTCCCTGAAGAGGCCATCAACGGCGCGCCGCAGCTGCCGTCGGGCTTTACCGTCATCAACCCCGTGCGCAGCTGGGGGGGCGCGGACGCCGAGACGGTGGACACGGGGGAGAAGCAGATCCGCCGCTACCTGCGCCATCGCGACCGGCTGGTGAGCGTGGAGGACTTCCACTCCGTCGTCTGCCGGACGCCCGGCGTGCAGATCGGCCGCGTGGAAGTGCTTCCCGCGTATCACCCCGACCTGGGCGCCAGCGAGCCGGGCTCCGCGCCGGGCGTGGTGACCCTGATGGCCATCCCGCTGCTCGACCCCGGGCAGCCGGACGCCCCGCGCTCGGACCGCCTCTTTCTCAACGCGCTCTGCCGCTACCTGGATCCCCGCCGGCTGGTGACCACCGAGCTGGTGGTGCGCGGGGCGGACTACAAGGGGATCTGGATCTCCGTGGGCATCGAGGTGGCCGGCGGCGTGTCCGTGGCCGAGGTGGTGGAGAGCGTAAAGGTGCGGCTGCGCGCGCTGCTGGCGCCCGTCGGTCCGGATGGATGCGAGCCCCCTGCCTCCGCCGCGTCGGCGAGCGTGACGGGGAGCACCCTGCCGTCGCGCGGCTGGCCGCTGCGCACGGCGGTGGTCAGCCGGGTGCTGCTGGCGGAAGCGGCGCGCGTCCCCGGGGTGACCTCCGTTCCCGGCGTGCTGCTGGCGGAGGGGAGCCGCGCCCCGAGCGACGCGGTGGAGATGGCCGGGCTGGAGCTGCCGCGCGTGCTGGGCATCTCCGTCGTGGCCGGCGAGCCGATCCCCATCGACGCGCTGCGGGGGACGGGGGCGCTGGGCGGCGGGGGATCGGGGGATACGGGGTCCCGGCTGCTGCCGGTGCCGGTGGTGCCGGAGACCTGCTGATGAACGTCAACGGCTCGCGCTTCGACCTGCTCCTCGGCCGCGCCGACTGGGGCCGCTGCCTGGACGGCGACGGCGACCGCGCGCGCACCGTGGCCAGCTGGTGGGACGGAGCCGTCGTCAGCCCGCCCGTGGAGCTGCCGCCGCGCCTCCCCGCGTGGGACGCGCAGCGCGCCGAGCTCACCCTGCCGCCGCTGGCCATCGACCTTCCCTCCACCCCCGGCGAGGCGCGGCTGCAGCCCGAGGCGCGCCGCGCCGCCGCCGCCGACCGCTACGGCAACGTCTACCACGTGGGCCCCGACGGCGCCTCGCTGCACGTCACCTCCCGCGGCGCGCGGGGCGCGGGCGCCTTCTGGCCCGCCGCCCCGGAAGCGTGCGAGACGGACCGCGAGCGCGCCCGCCTGGACTTCGCCCCCGTGCGCGAGCCGGAGCCGGCGGCGCCCGAGCGCTACCGCGCGCTGGCGGTAACGCGCGACGACTACCTGGTGGTGGCCTTCGCCGCGGGGGACGCACGGGGCTTCCTGAGCTTCGACCTGGTCGCGGGCGGGCCGCCGGTGCGCACGCTCTGGCCGGGGGCGCTGGGCTTCGAGCCGATCGACATGGCGCCGCGGGCGGGCGGCGGCGTCTGGGTGCTGGATCGGACGACGCGCGACGACAGCCGGCTGCTGTGGGAGCTGGACCGGCGCCTCGCGGTGGTGAGCACGGCGCAGCCGGCGGACACGCTGGAGCCGGCGGAGGCGGACGACTTCCAGCCGCTGGACGGGACGACGCGCGAGCGGCCGGCCGTCACCTTCCCCGGCGGCGTGGAGCTGACGGGGGCGACGGGGTGGACGATCGAGCCGATCGCCATCGACACGGTGGGGAAGGGGAGCGTGCTGCTGCTGGACGTGGACCCGGTGGACGGCCGCTCGCGCGTGGTGCGCGTGCGTCGCGACACGGGCGGGTGGAGCGCGGACCCGTCGCGCTGGCTGGACGAGCTGCCGGACCCGGCGCACGACTTTGTCTTCGCTAAGGCGCCGCTGTACGGGCAGGCGGATGCGGTGGAGCGGCTGTTCATCGCCACCGTGCGCGGCAACCAGGCCCGCGCCTTCGTGGTGACGGATTCGCCCGTGTCGTTCGAGCTGAGCGCGGCGACGGAGCTCTTTCCTCTCCGCCTCTACGGCGGGCGCGCGCTCCTCTCCATCCGCGGCGCGGCCCACTACGACAGCGGCGTCCCCATCCCCGCGTGGACCCCCATCGTCCACCAGCCGCGCGCCCGCTTTGGCCAGGTGGCGGAGATCGTGACGCCGGTGTTCGACAGCGGCGACCTGGGGACGACGTGGGACCGCGTGCTGCTGGACGGCTGCATCCCCCCCGACGCCCTGGTGGAGATCCACAGCCGCGCGGGCGACGAGCGCGCCGACCTGCTGGACGGAAGCGCCTCGCCCGGGGTGGACACGCCGCAGGTGATGGGCGCCTGGCTTCCCGAGCCCCGGCCGCACCTGCGCGCCAACGGCCCCGAGCTCCCCTGGCTGCGCGCGGAGGCGGCGGTCGCCACGCGGCGCGACGCGGGCGCGGGGACGTGGGAGACGCTGCTGCAGAACGCGCGCGGGAGGTATCTCCAACTGCGCATCCGCCTCTCCAGCGCCAGCGGCATCGCCACCCCACGCGTGCGGGCGCTACGCGTCTGGTCGCCCCGCTTTTCGTATCCAGAGCGCTTTCTCCCCGCCGTCTACCGCGAGGACGAGACGTCCGGCTCGCTGCTGGAGCGGTGGCTGGCGAACACGGAGAGCACGCTGACGGGGATCGAGGACCGGGTGGTGAACGCGCAGGCGCTCTTCGACCCGCGCGCCGCCCCGGCCGAGGCGCTGGAGTGGCTGGCGGAGTGGCTGGACGTGGCGTTCGACCCGCGCTGGGACGAGCGGCGGCGGCGGCTGTTCCTGGAGCACGCCATGGAGTTCTTCCAGTGGCGCGGCACCGTGCACGGACTGCTGCTGGCGCTGGGGATGGCGTTCGACGCCTGCATCCAGGCCGACGCGTTCGCCGCGCCGGAGGGCCAGGAGAAAGGCCCGCGCGGGGTGCGGATCGTGGAAGCGTTCCAGACCCGGCTGGTCGGTGCCCTCGTCGCCGGGGATCCCGGGTCGCCCGGCGCCGGGCTGCAGCCGGTGCGGCGCGAGGCGCTGTGGACGCCGGCGGAGGGGAACGCGGGGCTGGCGGACCGCTGGGCCGCGGTGCGGAAGCGCAAGGTGACGGCGGCGGAGGAGATCACCCCCTTCTCCCTCGTCCCGCCCGCCGGGGATGGAGCCGGAGCGTGGAAGGCGTTCGCGGAGGCCGAGCTGGGCTTCGTTCCCGCGATCGGCGCGGCGGAGCGGACGCTGTGGCAGCGCTTCCTCGCCGGCCGCTACGACAGCGCTGCGGCGCTGCGGGCCGCGCACGGGACCCACTTCTCCAGCTTCGATTCCGTCGAGCTGCCGCGGGACTGGCCGGAGGCGGAGGCGTACCGGGAGGATTGGGAGGATTTCAGCGGCCGGCTGGACGGCGCGTGGATGCGGGGGCGCTGGCAGGACTTTCTGGCGCGGCGCTACCGGCGCATCGAGCGGCTGAACGGGGCGTGGATGACGTCGTGGCCCGCGTTCCCCGTGGTCGCGCTCCCCGACGTGCTGCCGGAGACGGCCGCGGCGCAGGAGGACTGGCTGCGCTTCGAGCGCCAGGTGCTGGGGATGCACCGCACGGCGCACCGCTTCTCGGTGCTGCTGCCGGTGGCCGACGTGGCCGCCGACCCGTACGAGCTGGAGGCGCGGCTGGGGCTGGCCCGCCGCATCGTGGAGCTGGAGAAGCCGGCGCACACGGTGTTCGACGTTCGCTACTACTGGGCCTTCTTCCGCGTCGGCGAGGCGCGGCTGGAGTCCGACACCCAGATCGGGGCGGGAAGCCGCGCCCCGGAGCTCATTCCAAGCGCGGTGCTGGGCCGCGCCTACATCGGCGCCAGCTTCGTGGGCGGCGCCGCCACCCCCAACGGCGGCGATCGCCTGGTGCTCGCGTGCTGAGAACTCCGTCCAGGAGCAACCATGGGCTGCTGTAACGAACCGGCGGCGGCGCTCGCGTCCGCGGCGCTGGACCCCTCGCAGCACGTGAACTACGCCAAGGGCATGGTCCTGGGCGTGGACGACTTCACGCAGGAGTTCGCGTACCTGTCCGGACGCGACCGGTGGCTGGCGCGCGAGGCGCTGGGCTACGGCACCGTCAGCGGGCTGCGCGTGCTCGCCGAAGAGGCCGGCGCCGAAGGGCCGCGCCTGCACGTGGCCGCCGGCACCGCGCTGGTGCCCAGCGGCCGGCTGGTGTGCGTTCCCGCCGACCAGTGCGCCGAGCTCAACCGCTGGCTGGCAAAGCCGGAGAACGCGGCCATCGTCACCCGGCTGCTGAACCCGGTGTCGCCCCCCGTCTCTCCGCCCGTCTCTCCGCCGCCGGTGCCGGACGTGACGAGCGGACGCATCGCCCTCTACCTGGTCCTCTGCTGGGCGGAGTGCACGACGCGCCCGGTGCCCATCCCCGGCGAGCCGTGCCGCGCGTCCGACGAGCTGATGGCTCCCTCGCGCGTGGCGGACGACTTTCGCCTGGAGCTGCGCGAGCGGGCGCCGGAGCAGGTGGAAGAGGATGCGCTGCGCGACTTCGTCCGCTGGCTGCGGCCCAACGTGGAGCTGGTGGATGCCAGTCCGGGCCCCGAAGGCGGCGACGAGGTGTGGCTGCCCGCGCTCCGCCCCGCCGCCGCGCCCTGGCTGGAGGCCGCGTCCGCATCGCCCCCCGTCTCGCCGCCGCCCTCCGCGGCCACGCTGGGCGACTACCTGGCGGACCTGCCCGCGCCCATCCAGGTGGCGCCCGCGCGCCTGGCCGACTTTGCCCGCGCTGCCTTCCGCTTCTGGGTGACGGAGCTGCGGCCGCTGTGGATGGCGTTCCGCTGCCACCGCCCCGTGCACGCCGACACCGACTGCGTGCTGCTGGCGCGGGTGGAGGTGGACGTGGCCTGGGCCGGGGGCTCGCCGACGGGTGCGTGGCAGGTGGCCACCGGCCCCGGCTCCGTGGCGCTGGACGAGACCACGCGCCCCTTCCTGGCCCACCTGCGCCTGCTGCAGGAGTGGATGCTGGGCGGCCCGCTGATCGACACGCTGGTCTCCAACGCCTTTGCCGCGCCTCCGTTCGGTGGTGGGGGTGGCGGGGGAGGTGACGGGGGAGGGGGGGGTGGCGGTGGAGGCGGAGGAGGTGGCGGAGATGGGGGCGGTGACGGCGAGCTGGACGCGCCCGTCCCGCCAGAGGAGGAGTCCCCGCCGGACGCGCCGCAGGAGGCCGCCTACCTGGTCGCCTCGGCGGACGAGGGGCTTCCCAACGCCGTGTCGCTGGGGGACGTGGGGACGGGGCTGTTGATGAACACGGTGGCGGACGGGACGGGAACGCTCTCCGTGGCCGCCGCGGGGACCGACTACTACGCGCCGGGCGGGACGGACATCGCCATCGCCGATGGTGGCACGGGCATCTCCGACCCGCCGGCGGACGGGCAGCTGCTGATCGGCGGGGGGGGCGCGTACACGCTGGCCGCCCTGACCGGCACTCCCAACCGCATCACCGTCACCAACGGGGCGGGAAGCATCCGCATCTCCACCCCGCAGGACCTGGGGACGGGCAGCTCGCCGCGCTTCGCGGGGCTGGCCGTCACCGGGGGGATGCTGATGGCGGTGGCCGCCGCGGCGGACGGGATGACGCTGGACGCCACGCACCACCTGGTGGTGTGCGGCCTGGGCGTCAACTCGGTGAACCTCCCGTCCGCCGGGCCGCGCACCGCGGGGCGCGTCTACATCATCAAGAACACCGCCGCCCGCGCGGTCACGGTGAACGCGGCCAGCGGCGAGAACATCGACACCCGCCCCACGACGAGCGTACGCACGGGCGACGCCCGGACGCTGGTGTCGACCGGCGACGGGAGCTGGGTGGTCATCGGAACCGTGATCTGAGGCGCCATGAATGCCGACGACGTACTGCAGCTGGAGCAGCCGCTGAAGGAAGGCGGCATCCGCTCCGTGAACTTCTTCAACGGCCGCCTGCTCACGGGCCGCGACCTGTCGCGCGAGCAGACGGCGCGGCGCGAGGCCGACTGGCGGCTGGGGCTGGCCGCCGGCGACGGCGTGGCGTTCGGGCTGGAGGTCGATCGCGACACGCAGCTGTCGAAGCCAGACGCGCCCGTCCTCCGCATTACCGGCGGCCTGGCCATCAACCGCAAGGGGCAGGTGCTGCGGCTGACCGCGGACACGTCGGTCGCGCTCACCCGCCGCTTCGACGTGGCCTCGTCGGACTGCATCTTCGCCGACTGCGCGCCGATCGCGGCGGGGCGGTACATCGGCGGGGCGGGGGTCTACGTGCTTACGGTGGCGCCGGCGGAGACGGGGGAGGGGAGCGCGCCCACCAACGGGCTGGACCCCGGCAACGTGCGCTGCAACACCGACGCGACGGTCGAGGGGCTGCGCTTTCGCCTGCACACCGTCCGCCGCGAGGAGTTCATCACCCTGGGGCTGGGCGAGCCCTGGTTCCGCAACGCGCTGGCGTACCGCTGCTTCGGCGGCGACATCCGCCCGGAGTGGCTGGCGGGGCTGCTGGCCGCGCCGCCGCGGGGCGAGGGGCTGCTGGACGGGCTGCGGAAGACCACGCTGACGGAGTGGGACGTCCCGCTGGCCCTGGTCCACGTCACCGGCGCGGCCCAGGTGGAGTTCATCGACGGGTGGGCGGTGCGGCGGCCGCTCTCGCGCACCTCGCCCGGCGCGTGGGAGGGGCTGGTGGACGGCCGCCGCCCCGCCGTGGGCGAAGCCATGTTCATGCAGTTCCAGCGGCAGGTGATGGAGGGCGCCCCGCCGGACGGCGACCTTCGCCCGATGACGGCCCGCACCCACTTTCGCTGGCTCCCCCCCGCGGGGGTCATCCCGGTGCCCGAGGAGGACGGCGGCACCGACGCGGAGGCCACCCGCTTCTTCAGCGGGATGACGTACCGCGGCCCGGCGTTCATCAACGGGGCGCGGGTGGAAGGGCTGCTGCGCGAGAGCCTGAGCTATCCGCCCATCGACACGCAGGGGACGGAGATGGTGTGGCTGTACCGCGTGCGCGAGAACCGCATGGCCATCGACTTCGCGGGGTTGGGGCCCCGGCCGGGGTCGTGGCTGGTGTTCGCCAGCGGCCACCTGCCCTACCGGGCCGACGCGCAGTACGACCTGGGCTACTACGACTACGCGAACTTCGCGCTGGCGCGCTGATCTTCACCACCAGGGAACGAGGGGCTCCATGGCTACCACGGTCGCCAACCCGGGAAACGTCGTCGTGCCGCTGTCGACCATTCTCGACCAGCTGCAGGGAAAGCTCACCGGCAGCGAGATCGACGCGCTGCTCCTTGCCGTGCTGGGGGGAAGGCGGCAGCAGGTAAACCCCGGCGACCCGATTACCGCCGACCTGTTCAACCAGATCCTGCGCGACATCTCCGACCTGAGCGTGCGGGTGGCGCAGCTGGAGGGGAGCACGGGTGGGGGCGGCGGGGGATCGGGCACCCTGACCATCACCCAGGTGCTGCCGCCGGGACCCATCACGGCCGGCGACTTCATCCGCATCGAGGGGACCAACTTCGGCTTCTCCGTGGGGGCGCACAGCGTGTTCTTCGGGACCACGCGCGCCATCGCCTTCGGGCCGGCGTCGTCCGACACCCGACTGGACGTGCAGGTGCCGGACCCGGTGGCCGGCGCCACGGAGGCCGGCACCCCCATGACGCTGACGGTGGGGAACCTGAACGCGACGGCCACGCGGCAGGTGACCGTCCGCGCCCGGCCGGTGGTGACCAGCGGGGGGCTGTCGCTCACCTACCTGGGATCGCGCCCGCCCACGCCCGCGGCGAACGCCCCGGTGCTGTACGACTTCGAGCTGGGGTCGTTCGCCAGCGAGAACCTTACGGTCACCCTGAACCCCGTCATCCAGGTCATCCCGCCCCTCCCCTCGGGCGTCCCCGACCCGGGGCTGCCGGGGCTGACCGCGGTGCTGGACGCCGACGGCACCGAGCGGGGCAACCGCCAGGTGTCGCTGCTCGAAGGCCAGACCAAGACGATCAGCGTGCGGGTGAACCTGCCCAACGGCACCAACGACCTGCGCTACTCGCTCAGCGTGGGGGCCAGCGCGCCCGGCATCACCGCGGTCAACGAGACGATCCCCCCCCAGCAGGTGGGCCAGCTGGGCGACCAGCCCGACGCCACCGTGACCACCTTCGAGGCGGCCAGCTTCGTCTCGGGAATCGGCTCGGTGTCCAGCGACACCGGGGGGGTGAGCGGGGTGGACGGCACCCTCAGCGTGCAGCGCAACAGCACGGCGATCGTGGACATGCGCACCGAGTTCGCCAACATCGCGAACGGGGTGACGAACAACTACGACCTGAGCGCCGAGGTTCTGTCGCCGGCCAACGGCTGGACCGCGGGCCCCAACTCCACCATGCCCGACCCCCTGCCCATCGTGGGGCCGGAGGCGGCGGTGTCGACCTTCTGGGACCTCCACGCACCCGACAGCACCGCCACCGCCGTGGTGCGGCTGACGCTTACGCGGGGCGGCGGCGGCAGCGGCAACACGCGCTCGGTGAGCTACCGCCTGGTGACGACGCCGCCCTGATCCCGGCGGGATCCGCCGGAGTAACCCCCCGTCCGCGGGGGCCGAAGAGTGCCCGGACCGCGGGCCCCCATCCACGTTTCCATCCGCCCAGGCGCAAGGAGCCACGAGATGCCAACCTACTGTGTCCCTGACATCAGCGGCGTACCCGGGTCGAACCCGGCCGAGTTCGACTGGTGGACGGTCGCCGTCGACCCCAACAGCCTGCGCTTTTCTCCCGAGAACCCCGACTGGCTGGGCTCGTTCAGCCTGTCCGAGGGCGTGGGAGCCAACCGCCACCTGCACTTTCGCGTCCTGCGCGGGGACGTGGGGGGGCAGCCGCACCTGTTCCTGTCGTGGGTGATGCGGGCGTCCGACAACCAGTTGGCCATCGACCGGCTGAACGTGGTGCTGGGCGACGGCACCAACTACGTGGCGCTGCAGGTGCGGCTGAACACGGGCGCCAGCACCGTGGCGGGGACGCAGAACGCCGGGACCTTCACCTACCGGCTGCACAGCTGCGCGGTGAGCGGTGGCGGCGTGATCACCACCACCGGGGTGGCGACCACCGATGGCGCCGCGCTGGAAACGACCGGGCGCATGTGGGTGGACACCACCAGCCCCCAGCGGCAGCTACACACCCGGTGGGGGTTCCAGCTGGCCATCCCCCTGGGCGCGGCCTGGGCGCCCACGGCGCTGAACATTCCGCTCTCGGACGCCTTCAAGCTGTGGTACGAAGCCTGGGCCTCGGTGGGGATGAACGCGGTGCCGTACGACACCTTCACGGCGCCGGTGGGCGTGCAGACCACCAGCGTCTTCGAGATCGTTCCCGCCACCGGCACCCCGCTGAACACCTCGCACATGCTGGACATGACCACGGCGGCCGCCGGCTGCGCCACCGGGGTGGAGCTGAACTGGGGGAGCGTGGGGGTGCGCAACGTGGACGGCACGGCGCGGCCGCCGGGGCAGATCCAGCTGGACCTGGGGAAGGCCTATCCCCCCAACAACGCGCCGTACAACACCAGCCACACGCCCAACGTGGCGCTGCCGCAGTTCCAGAACCAGTTCTTCGCCGTGCCCGCGAACATCGCCGGGCTGTCGGTGGCCCAGCGTGAGGCGCTGCGCGCGCGGTTCAGCCTGGCCAACTGGGGGTCGCAGTACTCCACCGGCACGGCCAGCTCGTGGCGGCCGGTGCCGGGGGGCGAGGACGTGAACTACACCACGGCCAACGGCGAGGCGCGGTTCGTGTGGCCCACGGTGGCGGACAGCTACACCACCACGCTGGTGCGCAACATCAACAAGTTCCTCAACGGCGGCGTGCTGCCGCCCGAGGCGCAGAACCCGCACCAGTGCATGCTGGTGGAGCTCTCCAGCACCGACCCCACGGTGGTCATCACGCGGAGCAGCGTCTACACCAATATGAACGTGGCCAGCGCGTCCACCTTCCGCCGTCTCGCGGAGATCAGCGTGGTGGGGCTGGACCCCATCGCCACGCCCGCGCGCGACGTGTACCTGTACCTTCAGACCTTCAACATGCCGAAGGTCGTCAAGGACGGCGACGGACGGCCCAGCCTGGGGAACCAGGGATTCCTGAACGACAGCCACGCCACGTTCTCGGCGGTCGGCAGCCAGGAACGGCCCCGCGAGGTGGAGGAGGTCGCCGCCTTCTATCCCACCTACATCGTGCACGCCTACCACGACACGGGGCGCAAGCTGAAGCTGGAGGACGGCAGCCAGGTGCCCATCCTGGAGCCGCAGACCTCGTTCGGCTACTTCATGCAGCACGCGGGCGACCTGGTCGGGTGGGAGACGCGCATCTACGACGCCGAGAAGATTTCCGAGACGCTCTATCGCCTGGCCGTCCCGCACAAGGGCTCCCGGTACGTGGAGACGGCCATCCAGGCGCGCGAGTCGGCGAGCGAGCCGCCGCTGCCGCCCGACGGCATCGATCGCGGCACGGGTCCGCAGACGCACCCGCCGCATGAGGTCGACGTGAAGAAGTGGCCGTGGTGGCTGTGGCTGCTGCTGGCGCTGCTGGTGCTGCTGCTGCTCAAAGTCCTGTTCTAGGCGGGGGACCGCCGGGGAGAGCCGCCAGTGTGCGCCCTGGACGCGCGGCCGGACGCGGTGCAGATCGGACGGGTTCGCGTGCGCGGACCCGCCGACGCCCTGTGTGCGCGCCGCCGCCTGGAGGCGTCGGTGGCGGACCTTTCCCCGGCGGCGCTGGGGCTGCCGCCGCGCGCCGTGCTCGTCGTTCGGCGCGTGGAGCCGTCCGCGCGCCTGCCGATGGGGCGTTCGGCGCGCACGGACGGCTTTGGCCGCGCCGTGCGCGACGCGCTTCGC